>CAZNHG010000010.1:0-26349 GCA_964572555.1 uncultured Devosiaceae bacterium
AATGCGGAGCTTGCCGAAGCACGCGGGTCTTGTCCCGCCCACACTCAGGCCGGGGTCACAGCGTGGAGAGGTTGGGCCCGATGCACAGCCGCGTCACCGGAAGGGTGGCTCCTCAGCTCCCGGTATCCCAAAGCTCGATATCGACATACCCCTCGTCGGGCGGCGTGTTGCGGACGGTGTTGCGTTCGAGGTTCGCGGCCACGCGCAGCCAGTCGGCCTGGCCTTCGGGCGAGAAAAGCTCGCCCTGGAAGCTCATGCAGCCCATGCGGGCGAGGAATTCCTTCTTGGCGAGGTCGTCGACGCCGTCGGCGGAAACCTCGACGCCGGTGGCGCGGGCCAGCCAGATGACGGCGTGGGTGATCGCCTCGGGGTCCGGGGACTGGGCGAGTTCGTCGATGAAGTTGCGGTCGATCTTGATGCGGTCGACGTTGAACTGCTGGAGGAAGCGCAGCGAGGTGAAGCCCGTGCCGAAATCGTTGAGCGCGATGCGCACGCCGGTCTGGCGCAGCTTGCGCAGGGCGCTGGAGACTGCCGGTTCCGCGGCGGTGAGGACCGTCTCGCCGATCTCCAGTTCCAGGTCGCGTGCCGCCATGCCGGTTTCGTCAAGGATGGCGAGCACCTTGTCGAAGTAGGTGGGGTTGCGCAATTGAGCGGCGTAGGCGCGCACCGCGACGATCTGGCCGGGCGACTTGGCACCCACAAGGCATGCCTGGTGCAAGGTGTATTCGCCGATGATCTCGACGAGCCCGCACGTTTCGGCCACGGGCATGAACTGGTCGTGCGCGATTTCGCCGCGCGTGGGATGAACCCAGCGGATGCGCGCCTCGACGCCGACCACCTCTGCGCCGTCCTCGCGCACCAGCGGCTCGAAGGTGACGTCGAGCTGATCGTCGGTGCGCATGGCGGCCCGCAGGTCCGCTTCGAGCGCCTGGCGCTGCTGAACGACCTCGTTCATGTGCTCCTCGAAGACGCGGTAGACGTTGCGGCCGGCATCCTTGGCCTCGTAGAGCGCGATATCGGCCTTGCGCGCCAGCTCGTTGCCGTCGACGTCGTTGTCCTCCGTGATGGCGACACCGATGCTCACGCCGACGAAGGCCTGCCCCACGCCGAGTTCGTAGGGCATGCGGATGGCCTTGAGGATGCGTTCGCACAGCGCCGCGATGTTGTTCTCGGAGCCGATATTCTCGGCAATGATGGCGAATTCGTCGCCGCCCAGCCTGACGATCGTGTCGGTGCTGCGCACCAGCGGTTGCAGGCGGGCCGCGACCTGCTGGATCAACCCGTCGCCGGCGGCATGGCCCAGCGTGTCGTTGACCTGCTTGAACCGGTCGAGATCGAGCAGCAGGAGTGCGACGTGATCACCGTCGTCGATGCGCGCGATGGAGTCGGCCAGCCGCTTGTCGAACTTGGCGCGGTTGCCAAGGCCGGTGAGCGCATCGTGCTCTGCCTGGTGTTCCGCCGTGGCGCGCCCGGCTTCCAGCGCGCGGGCGGAGCGGCGCAGCTGTATCACGAGCGTTGCGATGATGAGGACCGCCAGGCCCACCGCGCCGGCCATGACGGGGGCCATGTCCGAAAGGATGCGCGCGCCGGGGCGGTCGGGCGTCCAGGCGAACCAGGTGATCGGGGCGCCGGACTGATTGCGCATGGCGATGGCCGTTTCACCGGCCGGCACGTCGCCACTGAGGGTGAAATGGGCGTTCTCGAGCAGCAGCAGGTCGGTCAGTTCCCCGGCCATGCCGGCATCCAGGAATTCTGCGGTAATGTGGATGTATTCCGAGCCGGGCGCCTGGCCGCTTTCCGCGTTACGCGCGGTGATCGGCATCAGGCTGACGATGGCCGGCTGGCCCTCGATCGTCACGATTTCGGTGATGTTGGGTACGGTGTCGCTGGCCCCGCTCGCATAGGCGGTCAGGGCGCCCTGCCAGTCGATCTCGCGCAGGCGCCGGGCCAGCGGCTCCAGCGTGGTGCGTACACTGTCATAGGCGGCCGGTTCGGCCGTCAGGCCATCGCGCATGGTGTAGACGGGGTCGAGACCGGGGTCGAGCACGTAGGCCCGGTCGTGGCCGTAGTATTCGAACATGCCGATGCCGAGGTTCTCGGCGATGAAATCGCGGTCCAGTTCGTCCCGGACCGCCGCGAGGGACTGGCTCCAGGCCGCGACATCCTCCTGCTCGCGGGAGATGATGGTGCGTTGGTCGTTGAGCACGTGGGAGACGAGGTTGGCCTGGCGCGAAAGCGCCTCGTCGTCGTTTCGCGCTGCGGACCACGCCATGAAAATGCCGATCACCGCGATGGCCCCGGCCGCCGCAAGCAGCACCGGCAGCACGACGCTGCTGGCAAATTTCCAATTCCGCGGCGCGCTCATGTCCCCACGCATGCCTTGCCTCTCCATTCCCTCGATGGAACATAGCGACAAGCACTTATGGGAGGGTTAGCGGCCAGTCCCAATCCGGACTGTGGTTAATGGGCGGTTACCGCATTTGTTCGGGTGTGTCCTTGAACAGCACTTCGCGGTCCCGCGTGAAGTTGTCGAGCAGGGGAATCGCGGCCCCGCCCATGGCGCGCGCGGCGTTGCCGATCGTGCCTTCCACAACGCGAAACGGCGACAGGCCCTGGGTCGAGAGCCGCGTCATCGCCTCGCGCGTGCGGTCGATGACGCGGGTGCGGACATCCTGGGGAAAAGCGCCGTCGAGGATGACCGTCTCCACGTCGACCACAGCGACGGCGCCGGTGATCGCGACGGCGAGATTGCGTGCGACCTCGTCGATCCACTCGTCGAGCACCGTGCCCAGATCGCCCCAGTCGTCCGGCGCCTGCCAGAGCACGCTGGCATCGATGCCCAGCGCCTCGAGCTTGCGTTCGAGCACGTAGATCGATGCGACATTCATCAGCTGCAGCGGTTTGTCCGAACCGCTCGTATTCGGTGCGGGTATGGAGCCGAGGGCCCCGGCATTCTGCCGGCGGCCGGGGAAGAGGTGACCGTCGAGCACCAGCCCGCCTCCGAGGAAGGAGCCGATGTAGACGTACAGATAGTCGGTGTGATCGCCTCCGCGCCCGAACATCAGCTCGGCGGCGCAGGCGGCGGTGACGTCGTTGTAGAAATAGACGGGCCAGTCGCACTGACCGGCGATCTCGGCCCGCATGTCCACGGTGCGCCAGGCGTCGATGTCCGATTGCGGCGCGCCGAGTTCGGCCGGCCAGGACCACATCTCGTAAGGCGCGGCGATACCGAGCCCGGTGATCCGGTCCCGCCGCTCGGGCGGGAGACGGTCGAGAAGCGTCTGCGTGCCCTCGCGCGCGAAGCTGCGAATGCGCTCGGGCATGGGGTAGGGGTAGGTCTCGTGCAACAGCTCGAGGACGGTGCCGACGAAGTCGATGAGATAGAGATCGACCGAGCGGCGGCCGATCTTGAGCCCGAAGGAATAGGCGCCTTCCGGGTTGAGCGAGTAGGGCACGGACGGCTGGCCGATTTGGCCGCGCTGGGGCGTGCCCTTGAGCAGCAGGCCGTCATCGCAGAGCTGATTGGTGATGATCGAGATGGTCTGCGGCGACAACCCCGTGGCGCGGGCGATCTCGGCCTTGGGCAGGCTGGTGTGACGTCGGATCAGCGAGAGCACGAGCCGCTCGTTATAGACCCGCACGCCGGCCTGGTTGGTTCCCCGGCTAAGACCGCCGCGTTTGACGGATATTCCGTCCCGTTTGGCGCTGGCTGACACCGTGTCCTCCGTTCACCCTCATTGCTGTCCGCCGCGCCCGCGTGTTGTTTTTCAGCTTTGGCGTTGAATGGCAAGCGGTGCCGGTGTCGGATGTAATCGTTTTCAGGGCGTCGGGTTTTCCTGCGCCCGCTTCGGGAACGTTCCCTACGGCGCTGGCGGCGCTGGCAGAATCGGCCTTGCAGACGGTCGGGCGTATTGCGGTGTCCGGTCTTAACCAGTACACCATTAATCAGGTCGCCGGAGAAAAGGCGGCGGACAATCATGCTCTTGTATTTCGGGTTCAAGCAGGCGAAAGCGCGATGACACAGGTCCAGGCTCTGGTCCTGGAACGTCAGCATGAGCTGGCGCTCCGGGACATCGACTTGCCCATGGAAGTGGGCCCCGGCCAGGTGAAGGTCAGAATCAACACGGTCGGCGTGTGCGGTTCCGACGTTCACTACTACACTCACGGCAAGATCGGCCCCTTCGTGGTGCGCGACCCCATGGTGCTGGGGCACGAGGCAGCCGGGACGGTCGTGGAAGTGGGAGAGGGGGTAACCCATCTTGCTGCCGGCGATCGCGTGTGCATGGAGCCGGGCGTTCCGGATCCGCAGTCGCGCGCCTCGCGGTTGGGGATGTACAATGTCGATCCGGCGGTGACCTTCTGGGCCACGCCGCCCATCCACGGGTGCCTGACGCCGCAGGTCGTGCATCCGGCCAATTTCACCTTCAAGCTGCCCGAGAATGTCAGCTTCGCGGAAGGCGCCATGGTCGAGCCGTTCGCCGTTGGCATGCAGGCTGCCGACAAGGCGCGTATCGCGCCGGGCGACACCGGCCTCGTCATCGGCGCGGGGCCCATCGGGATCATGGTGGCGCTAGCCGCTCTTGCAGGTGGTTGTGCGCGGGTTGTCATCGCGGACCTCGCCCAGCCCAAGCTCGATATCGCGGCGCAGTACCAGGGGATCATTCCCGTCAACATCAGCGAAACCGACCTTGTCGCCGAGATCAACCGGCTGACGGACGACTGGGGCGCGGACGTCGTGTTCGAATGTTCGGGGGCGCCGCAGGCCTACGGCAATCTCATGCAGTTGCCGCGGCCCGGCGGGCGCTGCGTTCTCGTGGGCATGCCGGTCGACGCCGTGCCGTTCGATGTCTCGGCCGCGGCCGTGCGCGAGATCGAGTTCGCGACCGTGTTCCGCTATGCACACCAGTACGACCGGGCGATACAGCTCATGGCGTCGGGCAAGGTCGACCTCAGGCCGCTGATCAGCGATACCTTCGCCTTCGACGATTCCGTCGCGGCCTTCGAGCGGGCGGCGGAAGGGCGGCCGGCCGACGTCAAACTGCAGATTGCGGTGGAGTAGTCGCGGGTCACGGATTTCCCGCGCCAGGGGAGGCATGCCGATGGATTTCGTGGACGTGATCGGGTTCGAGGCGACGCACACGCCGATCCACGTGTTCGCGTTTCGCATGGGTTTCGCCGCGGTGCTCGGTGGCGTTATCGGTTATGAGCGCGAGTTGCATCACCGGGCGGCGGGGTTGCGTACGCACATACTGGTCGCGGTGGCCGCGGCCCTGTTCATGATCCTTGGCACCGAGATGTTCGAGGTGGTGCAGGCGCGGGACGACAACCCCACGGCCGACCTTCTGCGTGTGATCGAGGCGGTAACCACGGGTGTCGCCTTCCTCGGGGCGGGCACGATCTTCATGTCGAACGGGAGCGTGCGCGGGCTGACCACCGGGGCCGGCATGTGGCTCGCGGGCGCCGTCGGCCTCGCGGTGGGGCTGGGGCACTACATCATCGCCCTGATCGGCGCAGTCATAGCAGTGATCACGCTGGCCGTGCTGGTTCGGCTTTCGCATCATACCGACAGGCGCGACGAGGACACCGGGAGGTCGGACTGATCCGGCTGCCGGGCATCGTCGCCACCACGCAAGGGAGGTTTTCATGGATCTCGGTCTCACCGGAAAGATCGCCGTCATCACTGGCGGCAGCGCGGGCATCGGGCTCGCGGTTGCCGAAGGATTTGCCCGGGAAGGGGCACATGTCGTCATTGCCGGACGCAATGCGGAAAAGGCGCAGGCCGAAGCGGATCGGCTGAGCCATGCCCACGGCGTGCGTGCCCTGGCGGTTGGCTGCGACGTGGCGACCGCACGGGGGTGTGACGACCTGGTTGCCGCCGCGGCGGAGTTCGGCGGGGCCGACATTCTGGTGAACAATGCCGGCACCGGCTCCAACGAGACCATCCAGGAAGCGGACGACGCCAAATGGCAATACTATTGGGATCTGCACGTCATGGCCGCCGTCCGGCTGGCGCGCGGGCTGGTGCCGCAAATGAAGAAAAAGGGCGGGGGCGTGGTGCTCAACAACGCCTCGATCTGCGCGGTGCAGCCATTGTGGTACGAGCCGATCTACAACACGACCAAGGCAGCGCTGATGATGTTTTCCAAGACGTTGTCGACCGAGGTCGTCGGCGACAATATCCGCGTCAACTGCATCAATCCGGGGCTGGTGCGTACCGGCGACTGGGTGAACACGGCCAAGGAACTGGCGGGCGAGGACGGCTTCGAGGCAGAGTTGTCGCGCATTGCCGGTGAGCATGCGGATATGAAGCGTTTCGCCTCGGCCGAGGAACTCGCACACACCTTCGTGTTCATGTGTTCGGACAAGGCGAGCTATACGACCGGCTCGACCTATTTCGTCGACGGCGGCATGCTCAAAACCGTCTAGATCAGTTCGCGGGCGAGAAAAAACCTCGTTTCCGGTCCCGCCGAAGCGGAGCCGGAAACGAGGCCAGGGAGGACACAGAAATAAGGAGTGGGGAAGAGACGTACTCTTCCCCGACATGGGCCGGCCCCAAGGAGGTTGAAGACCGGCCATGTCAGGCGGCAACTCGCTACAAATCACCGCCTTTGCTACGCAACCGCCGCCCCGGAGTTCATGCACAACCATCTCCAGGGCGGAGCCCGCGTTCAAAACGGGGAGGGACACTGGGAATGACGGACCGCCAGGCGGTCCTAGTGCCCCTCCCCTGAGGAGCGTGGCCGAGGACGCGGTGGCCAAGCTCCTGTTATTGTCGGCGGCTCTGGCCGCCGAATCCGAGTGTCGGCCGCCACACCATGCCGGCCGCCGTGAAAGAGGATGGGGAAGAGCGCCTAACGCGGTGCTGCATCAGAACTAGGTGCACTCTGGCACCCTTCCCCTTATGAAGCACGACCGAGGACGCGGAGATCGTGCTTCGTGTACGCATGCGCGCCTGTTGCGCGCTGAACCTCGGGCGGGACATGCCGGGTGGGCCCGGCGACGCGTCCCGCTCTAGCCGGCGCGGTCGAACCGCGCGGCAACGGCGAGAAGTTTCGAAACTTCCGCCGTATAGGCGTCGATGTCGGCCGGCCGGTCGAAGACCTCCGCCACGCCGGCGCGGCGGAGGGCTCCGCGCCTGGCGTCATCGGCGCCGGCGATCATTGTGACAACCGGCGAACCGGCCGGCACGATCGCCGAAATGAATTCCTCATTGGCTTGCGAGTGGGCCTTGAGATCGACGATCACCAGATCGGCGTGATCTCCGGCCGCGCGCCTTGCGGACAGGGCATTCCGGCCCGCCTCGGCATCCTCGTGATACTCCCAGCTGATCGATTGCCGCGCGGCCGCTTCGAGCTTGCGCATGAGAAAGCGCGCCGAATGCGGGTCATCGTCGATCAGAACAAAATCCGGCTGATACTCTGCCGTCGCGTCCACTCTTTACGTCCTCTTCGTCACGAACTTGCCAGCGCCGCTTCCACGAAAGGCCGCGACAACGCCGAGCGTCATCGCGGGTCCACCCGGAAGAGGACCGACAGGCAATACGCAATGTTCGGTTTGCGTAGCGGGGCGCCGCAACACCAGCCCCGTCATTTGCGCGCCGCTTATGACCGCACCGCGGGCTAAAAGGCTAGGCTAGCTGGCGTTATACTGAGTAAAACCGGGTTGAGTTTTACATGTTAAAAAAGCACTATGGGCCAAAAAGGGGAAGGCCGAAGCCGTATGGAGGAAGGCGCGGACGAACCGACGGTCAGGGCTGCTCTTGATGAGCTTCTCGGCTGGGATGAGCTCAGCCGATCACCGCAACTCGCTGAATTTCTTAGATATGTCGTCGAAGCACGCCTGAGCGGCGAGGCGGAGAACGTCAAGGCCTACGCCATTGCCGTCGACGTGTTCAAACGCCCGGCGAGCTTCGATCCGCAGGCGGACCCTATCGTGCGTGTGCAGGGCGGCCGGCTGCGGGCGTTAATCGACAGATTTTACGCCGAGGGCCGGAACAAGGTGCCTCTGCGCATCAGAATTCCGGTCGGCCGATACGTTCCGGAGTTCGAGCGGCTCGATGTCGAGGTGCCCAAGGGCGTGCTCAGGGGCCGCGAGCCGCCGGTCAAAGACGCGGCCGGGTCACGGGAGGAACCGGCCGCGCAGGAGCCGTCGCGCAGCCCGGAGGTCGCCAGGACCAGGGCGCAGGCGGCTTTTCGGGGGTATTGGCGGCAATTTCGGCGCAATATCGCAATTTTCATGGCGGGCGCCGTGTTCGTGCTGGTCCTGGTGTGGCTGACCGGGACGACGTGGATGTCGATGTTCGGCGCGACCGAACCCGGCGTTTCGGGCATGCCGGGCCCGCCGGTCGTCATCGTGGGGCAGTTCACCAACCTGACAGGTATCGATGAATTGAACGAGCCTGTCGATGGACTCGGCCTGCAGTTGCGCACGGACCTGACACGCTTCAACGACATTTCGGCACAGCTCCAGGAAGAGCGGCAGGCAGCGCCGCCCGCCGAGGTCGCCTCGCAGTCGCAGCGCTATCATCTCTCCGGGGTGGTGCGGCGCAGCGCCGATTCCATCGAATTCAGCATGCTCCTCACCGATGCCGTCGATGGCGATGCGGCGTGGACCAGCACGCTCAGCGAGCCGGCGGCGGTCGGGGACTATCCTTTGCTGATCGGGCGGATATCGCGCCGGGTGAGCGCCGTGCTCGGCAGCTACCAGGGTCCGCTGCATGCGGCTGCCCAGCGCTGGGTGAGCGGGCACACGGAAGCGGTGGAAGAGCCGAACCCGTATCGGTGTCGCAACCTGTCCGCGATTGCCCAGGCGCAGCGGAACATGGAAGTAGCCGAAGCCGGCGAAAGCTGCTTTGCACGCGTGCTGGCGCGCAATCCGGACTCACCGGAGGCGCTGGCGGGCCATGCGGGCCTGCAGGCCCTGATCGCGTTCCACACGGCCCAGCCCGACTCCCATCCCGTAGCCGAACTCGAACAGGCGCTCAACGATGCCTTGCGGGCGCGGGATCTGCGGCCGCAGTCGAGTTTCGTGCGGGCGCAGCTTGCGCGCGTGTTCCGTGTGCGGGGCGCGTTCGATGCGGCGCGCAACGAGTACGAGGCGGCGGTGCGGAACAATCCGGCCGATGCCAATGCGCGGGCCGAACTTGCCCTGTTCCTGGGTTATCTCGGTGAATGGGACGCGGCGCAGTCGCAGATGCAGACAGCGCTGTCGGAATCGCCGTCGGCGCCGGCCTGGTATCATACCGTCAACACGGTGGTGAACATTCGCGAGCGCGCATACGGGCAGGCCGTCGAGGATGCGTTGCGGCTGGCGCGCGGCGATTTGCGGCTCGGTGAAGTGCTGGCCCTTTCCGCTGCCGGAGCGGCACAGCGGCGGGACGTGATCGAGCGATTCACGCCGGATGTGATGGCCGATCCCACATTCCAGGCCCACGGCATTCTCGAGTGGCTGAAGAGGCACTTCAGCGACGATGCAACGCTTGAATCCATCGGTTTCGGCCTGTTGGCTTCCGGGATTCCGGCCAATCTCGTCTGGGACCCGACTGTGGGGTCGGAAGACCCTTCGCTGCCCACGCAAGGGGGTGGCTCAGGGTGAGGCCCCGAAATGCTGCTGCGCCAGCTCGACGAAGGCGCTGCCGCGCTCCTCGAAGTTCCGGAACTGGTTGTAGCTCGGGGCGCCCGGCGAGAGAATGAGCGTATCGAAGGCGTCCGGATGCCCTGAAAGGGCCTTCATCGCCTCGGCCAGTGTTTCCGCTTCGATCACGGATATGCCCGGCGCGGCTTTTCGTGTTGCCGCGGCGAGGCGCGTGCCGGTCACCGGCAGGGTCGCGAGGACGGTGACATTCGACTGCGCCAGCGTCCCGACAAGGTCGGCATAGTCCTGCTCGCGCTCGTGTCCGCCCGCGATCAGCGCGATGCGACCCTCGGCGTAGGCGACGAGCGCAGCACGCGTGGCTTCGGGCGTGGTCGAGATCGAGTCGTTGACGATTGTTTTCGCGCCGATCGTGTGTTCCTCGAGCCGGTGGGGCAGGGGCGTGAAGGCGGCTATGCCGGCGAGGACGCCGTCGAGCGTGGCGCCGGCCGCCATGGCCAGGCGCGTGGCGAGGCGCGCATTTTCCAGGTTGTGCTCCCCGCGCAGCCTCGATTTCGAGACCGCGTCTTCCACGGCGTCGGCGATCAGCGGCTCAAGCACCATGATGCGGCGCGTACTGTGGTGCAGGGCCTTGCGCACCTGCTTGGCCGCATGTGCCTGCTGGCTGAGAGCGACCTGGAATTTTCCCTTGCGGTCGATCAGGCGCAGTTTGTCGGCATAGTATTGCTCGACGGAGCCGTGCCAGTCGACATGTTCGGGATAAAGGCTGGTGATGCCGACGATATCCGGTGTGAAGTCCATGTCCGCGGTCTGGTAGGAGGACAGTTCCAGCACCACGACGTCGTGCGTGTCGCGCGCATCCAGCGGGGCGATGCCGACATTGCCGGCGAGTCCGGCGTCGATTCCCGAGTGTTCGAGCATGAGGTGGGTGAGAACGGCGGTTGTCGACTTGCCCTTGGTGCCCGTCACCGCCACGACCTTGCAGCCTTCGCGGAAGTGATCACCCCACAGGTTGAGGTTCGAAGTGATGGGAATGCCGGCTTTGCGCGCCGTCTTGAAGATCGGCTTGTAGAGCGAAACACCGGGGCTTTTCACGATCAGCCCGAATTTCTTCGCGGCGAAAGCATCCGGCAGTTCGTCGGTGGCAATGGCGATCGCGCCGGCAAGGTCGGCCCGGCCGTCGTCGCTCGTCACATAAACGGGCGTGTCCGGCGCGACTTCCTGCAGGAATTGCAGCGTCGAGCGGGCCTCGCGCCCGGCGCCATAGAGCAGGACGGGAGCGTCAAACAGCATGCGGCGCTATCCTTTCAAACAGCGCTTCGGGGATGCAATGCTCGGGGCTGTCGGTCGCCAGTTCGGCGCGGGCGGCCTTGAGGGCTTCCATGCTGTACTGTGCCTCGAGGTCCGGCTTGAGCGCCTTCACGAGCGCCGTGTCCTGCCATTGCGGATCGGTGGTCAGCTGCCACAGGCAGGCCGCGCATTCGAGGATTTCGCCGACGCACTCCCAGGGCTTCTGCCCCGCCAGCCCGGTCAGTTCACGGTAGGCGTTTTCGTTGGCCGGGTTGTCCAGAAGGTTCTGCCCGAAAATGCCTTCGAGCCGGGCGCGCTGCATTTCGGGCGCGAGGATCAGGAAAACGAAGTGGCATTTCGGGCATTCGCCGCACCACAGCGGGCCGTCGTGTCCCGACAGCCGGAAGTTGCGGTTGCAGCTCGAGAACACCTTGTCGAAGCGCGTCTCGCGGGCGAACAGTGCGGCGATCCTTGCTTCCGAGTATGGGCGCAGCAGTGAGAAATAGCCCAGTGCGCCGCCCGTCGCTTCGGCGAGCGTACGGGCCATGAGCTTTTCGAAATCCAGCGACTTGGAGTGCTGGTGATTGGTCTCGCGGCCGTCGAACACCATGTTGCCCTCGCTCGCCGAACGTTCGTTGGACAGGACGATCCGGTTGTGCCCGAACAGAAGCGCGGTGAGGGCCGCGATGATGGAGATGATGGCGGTCGAGGGTACGTGACCGTTGTAATAACCGGGCTCGTTGCCCCGCCGGATCATCTCGGGATCGAGCGTGCGCTCGACGAAGAGGGGGGTGTGCTCCGTCGCCGCGATCGAGGTGAGGATGGGGCCCTTGGGGTTGACCGCGAACGGCGTATAGGCGCAGCCGGCCTTTTCGAGAAGCTGGACGCTCACCAGCGAATCCTTGCCGCCGCCGATGGGGAGCAGGGCGCTGTCGGGCAGCTCGGGTGCCGCTGGAGTGTCGCCGGAGCGGGCGAAGGAGAAGGTGAGCCGGCCGAAACGCTTGAGGTCGTTGCGGGCGTAGAATTCGCCGAGTCCGTTCTCGTAGACGTCGCGGACGAAATCCTCTTCCAGCCCGGTCAGGGCGATATCGGGTGCGGCGATCTCGAAGGGGGCGAGCAGCTTGAAGTAGCTCACGCCGAGCACGCATGCGGCGACGTCGAGCAGGCGCGCGAAGGCCGGCGATTGCGCGACTTCGGTGTCGGCCCCCTCGGGAAATTGCAGCGTTTCGGTAAACCGCAGCGTACCCAGCCCATAGACGAACGTCGCCGTGCAGGCGGCGGCGTCGAAATCGGGCCTGTCTATCACAAAACGGAGTTCGGTCACGGCGTCGGCTCACTAAGGGCGGCGATCAGCCCCCCGAGTTAAGAGACGCCGGCCGATTAGGCAAGCCCGCGCAGTCGACCGGCGCTTTCGCCGGACTTCGGCCACTACAAAAACGAGGAGCCCACCTCGTCAAAGGTCGACCCCTCGTCAGATGCATGGGACGGTATAATCATCCCCGTCAACATGGCCTAAAGTATCGGCGCCCCCAAAACTCCTGAAATCCAGGCGGGCAACTAGAAGTATAGTGCTCAACCAGAAGCTGGTTGAGCGATAGAACTTCAGCACGTTTTCAAGCGATTAAACAGCTATCAGAAATGATAGGTAACTTCACAGCAATCCGCGCAACGCGGCAATGGCAACCAGTTGCTCACGGGTCCGGGCGTCCAGTTTGGACCGTGCGGACCGGAGATGCATGTGGATCGTTACCGGACTGACCTTCAACTGGTGGGCAATCTGATCCGTTCTCAACCCGCCAGCCAGCCATTGCACGACCTCGCGCTCACGCGGCGACAGAATTGGCTTGCTGAACTCGTGCCAGTGTTCGCCGGTGCCCCGGCCCTGGAACAATGCCGCCGCCCGGTGGCCAACGATATCGGCGGCAAGCTGTAAAAGGCCGAATTGTGAATTGAGGAAGGCCTGACCACGCTCCGGCTCAAGTTCATTTCTGATCGTAATCGATGTCGAAAACGGATTGCCTTCCACGCGTACGGGAAAATAGACCAGCCCATTATAGCCGTCCTTCTGCATAGCCTCGAGCATGCGCGCCGAGTTCCCCCGCTGCCACAAAGGCGTCACGCCAAATCCCCAGCCGAGCAGGGCCGGCCGCGGATCGCTGTGGATGCGGGGGATGAGCGGATCGTCATCCGCCAGGTTCTCCGCGAAGTAGCGATCGACCGCGCCGGAGTTCATGGTGCTGCTCACGCCGACCAGTTGCATTCGGGTATTGTCGAAAACCGCACAGTTGACGGCGCCTGCGCCGATATCCCGACTGAAGTCGGCAAGAATCCGGAACGCCTCCGGGTAGTTTGGGGCGGCCAGCACAGATCTCGAAAAGACCTGTAATCGCTCGAATTGCTCGTTCGAGAGTCTGGCGCTCGCATCTTCGGCAAAGACGGGCTCACTATTCAGGCCCGGAGTCAGCATTCCCGTGCGTCCATCTGCAGGTCTCCGCGTCGACACGCACCCTTAGCATATTTGCCCTTCCGAAGCATGTCGCGGCCCGAAGCCGGTCGGTGCCCCTTGTGTCGAGAAGCAGCGACCCGTCTTTGCGGTCGCCGTCTGAGCCTAGTGGATGCGCATTTTCAGGCGCAGAACGATGTCATCGCCAATGCGTTGATAGCCGTATTCGTGCAGCATGCATGACCAGCGCGTGCCGGTGCGCTCGATGCTGAACAGGTTGTAGCGCGCGGGGTCCTCGCCCGAGCCGGCATCGGCCGAGCCGGCGGCCACGCCGACAACCGGGATCTGGGCGCCGCCCGGGCCATCCAGTTCGTTGATCAGCGAGCGGTGCATGTGGCCGTGCAGGATCAGCTCGGCGCCGGCCGCGGCGATGGCCCGGCGAAAGCGTGATGCGCCCCGCATGCCGCGCAGCCTGTCGTCGGCCCATTCGGCATTGGGCGGATGGTGGATCATCACGACGCGGAAGAATTCGGCCTTGCCCAACCATTCGAGGCATTGGGAGAGCCGCTTTGCCTGCGCTTCCTCGAAGGCTCCCGAGGCGAAGAAGGGCGGGGTGGCGATGGCGCTGGAGCACCCGATCACGGCCACGTCGCCGATTCGGCGGACATAGGGAAAGGGCGCGTTGTCCATCGTTTCGCCCGTGGCGTAGTCGCCCAGGGCCTTGCAGAACTTCTCACATCCGCCCTGCACGTAGACGTCGTGATTGCCGGGGATGGCGCAGACCTTCTCGGCCGGGCCGACGGAGCGCAGCCACTCGGCGGCCTGCTCGAACTCGGCGTCGAGCGACAGGTTCACGAGATCACCCGAGATCGCCGTGATGTCGGGCTTGTGCGCCTTCATATGCTCCACCAGCGGGCTCAGCGCGTCGCGGTGCATGTGCCGGCGGCGGTTGAGCTTCCAGTTGATGTAGCCCGTGATGCGCTTGCTGAGCAGATCACGCGGATGCACGCGCGGCATCGGGTTCAGGTGAACGTCCGAAAGGTGAGCCAGATTGACCATTCCCAGTCTAATGCCACGAGACGCCGGGCAAGAAAATGGCGGAATGCGTCGCAGGGTGAATTTGTTATAAGGGCTCCGTACCGTCTCGCCCGCACCCGGAGTTCCCATGGCGTTATCGAATTGGACGCGCCGCCGCATCCAGGCCTATCTGTTCGCCAAGGGCATGCTGCGGCGCATGACGCTGGGAGTCCGCGGCATGCTTGTCGACGGGGACAAGGTCCTGATGGTGCGGCACACCTATGTGCCCGGTTGGCAGTTTCCCGGAGGTGGAGTCGATCCCGGTGAGGCGGCCGTCGACGCATTCAGGCGCGAGGTGCTGGAGGAGACGGGTTTTCGGGTCACCGACCAGCCGCAATTGTTCGGCATCTACCACAACACGCGTGTCACCAACCGCGATCACGTCGCGTTCTTCATCAGCCGCGGTTTCGAGAGGGGGCGGGCGTTCAAGCCCGGCATCGAGATCGCCGAGATCGGCTGGTTCGACTATCGCGAGCTTCCCGATGACATCAGCGGCGGCGCGCGGGAGCGCGTCGCCGAGATCTTTCTGGGGGCAGCGCAGAGCGCGAACTGGTAGGCGTCGCGCCTAGTCCGTGAACGCCAGCTCCGGACCGATGGGGACGATCCGGTAAGGATTTATGGTCGTGTGGCTCCAGTAATAGTGGGTGCGGATGTGGTCCATGTGGACCGTTTGCTTCACCCCCGGCTGCTCGTAGAGGTCCTTGAGGAAACGCGAGAGGTTGGGATAATCGGCGATCCGCCGGCGGTTGCACTTGAAGTGACCGACATAGACGGCGTCGAACCGCACGAGGGTGGTGAACAGGCGCCAGTCGGCCTCGGTGATGCGATCGCCCGTGAGGTAGCGGTGTTCGCCGAGCAGCGATTCCACCCAGTCGAGCGCGTCGAACAGGGCGGTGACGGCTTCGTTATAGGCTTCCTGGGTGGTGGCGAAACCGGACTTGTAGACGCCGTTGTTGATGTCGCTGTAGACGCGCTTGTTGATCTCGTCGATGCGCGGACGCAGCTTTTCGGGGTAGTAGTCGTCCGTGTTTCCGGTGAGGTCGTTGAAGGCCGAGTTGAACATGCGGATGATCTCGGCGCTTTCGTTGGAAACGATCGTTCCGCGGTTCTTGTCCCACAGCGTGGGCACGGTGACGCGGCCGGTATAGTGCGGATCCGCCTTGACGTAGACCTGCCAGAGATATTCCGCGCCGTTCACCGGATCGGTGGACTTGCCGGTTTCGTCCGTGAACATCCAGCCGTGCTCGTCGGGCATCCTGGGGTCGCTCACCGAGACCGGGATCATGTCCTCCAGGCCCTTGAGCGCGCGGAAGATCAGCGTGCGGTGGGCCCAGGGGCAGGCGTAGGAGACATAGAGGTGATAGCGCCCCGGCTCGGCCTCGAAGCCGCCCTCGCCCGAGGGGCCGGGCGATCCGTCGGCCGTGATCCAGTTGCGGAAACCGGCTTCGGCGCGCTTGAAGCGCCCGCCCGTTTTCGTCGTGTCATACCACTGCGTCGTCCACTCGCCGTCGATCAACTTACCCATTGCTACAAGCCTTCCGTCATGTCGAAACTGTATCCCACGTAAGGGATCGGCATTTAATTCCAACCCCTTGCGTGGTGAACGCCGTGTTCGACGCGCCGTTGCAATCCGGAATCGTTTGAGTGGACGCGGGCCGATTGGGGTGCTATTGAAGCTCGCCGAACAGGGAGGTTCGCAGATGAACACCGTGAGTCTGGAGTTGCGACGAGTCCGATGAGCGCACGCTTGCGCAGAAGCTTCGACACGTCACGTTTTACTCACGGATCACGATCATGACTGCACCCCAGGGAGCCCCGGCCGAACGGGCCGGAAAGCCTGACCAGACACCTGCAATCACGCGGCTCGCCACGCCTGCCGACACCGATTGGGTCGAGCGGCTGCAGGCGCAATGCTTCGGACCGGGACGTTTCGCCCGTGCCGCTTTCCGCGTGCGCGAGCGTTTTCCCATCGATCCCTCGCTGAGCCTGATCGCCGAGATCGATGGCACGCCCGTCTCCTCGGTATGGATGACGCCGATCTCGCTCAGCGGGGCCGACGGGTATCTTCTCGGCCCGCTTGCCACCGATCCGGCCTTTCGCGGCAAGGGCGCGGCGCGGCTTCTGGTGCGCGAGGTAACGGAGATGGCTCTGGCACGCGGGGACGGCGCATATGTCCTGCTCGTCGGCGATCCGCCATATTACGAGCCGCTGGGGTTCATGCCCACGCGGCACGGCGCGATCCGTTTCCCCGGTCCCGTCGATCCGGCGCGGATTCTCGTACACGCGCCCGATCCGGGCTATGCTGACACGCTCGAGGGACCGATCGCGGCTTTCGGCGCGCGATAGGCCGGGACGGCACGTGGAGGCGCAGTGGCGACGACAGACCCGCGGATTGCACGCATAGCCGAAGGGCTTCTGGACGCGCCGCAGACCATAGAGGATACCGCCGCGCTCCAGCCGGACTGGAAACCGCTCGTCCCGCCCGAGAGGCCGCCCGTCGAAGCGGCCGTGCTGATCGCGCTGGTCAAGCGCGGCGACAGCTTCTCGGTGCTTTATACCGAGCGCTCGTCGGACCTGCGCGCCCACTCCGGCCAAATCGCCTTTCCCGGCGGCAAGGTCGATCCCGGCGACGCGGACGCGGCCGCAGCAGCCCTGCGCGAGGCAGAGGAGGAGGTGGCGCTCGATCCCGCCGAGGCCGGTGTCATCGGCTATCTGCCGACATATTTCACCGGTACCAACTACCTCATCACCCCGGTGGTGGCAGTGGTCGAGCCATCCGCACCCTTCGTGCCCAACCCTGTCGAAGTCTCCGCGGTGTTCGAGGTGCCGCTGGCGTTAATCGCCCGGGCGGAAAGCTATGGCACCTACCGCCTCCGGCGTGGCACATTCGAGCACCAGACATGGCAGATCGTCCACGAGGGGTTCGTGATCTGGGGGATCACGGCCAATCTGACACGCCGCTTCCGGGACATGGCGCTCGAAGGAGTCACACACTGGTGACGCATGAAGAGGTCCTGAAGAAACTTCACACGGCCGGCTGGCTGCACCAGCCGGAGACGCAACGTGCCTTCGCCCTGCTGGACGGGGCGGAAGGCCGGACGCGCGCCGTGGGCGGGGTCGTGCGCGACACGCTTCTGGGACGCTTGCGCAACGGCGCCGAAGTCGATTTCGCCACCGAACTGCCGCCGCACGAGGTGATGGAGCGCGCCGAGGCGGCGGGTGTGCCGGTGCATCCCACCGGTGTCGAGCATGGCACGGTCACGTTGCGGCTGGGCGAGCGGACCTATGAGGTCACGACCCTGCGCGAGGACGTCGAGACCGACGGGCGCCATGCCCGCGTCGCCTTCGGCACGGACTGGTTGCGTGACGCCGAGCGGCGCGATTTCACGCTCAATGCGCTTTACGCCAACATGGACGGTTCGCTCTACGATCCGCTGGGCGGGTTGGGCGATTGCCTTGCGGGCAAGGTGCGCTTCATCGGCGATCCCGGGACGCGCATCGCGGAAGACCGGTTGCGTGTCTATCGCTTCTTCCGCTTTTCGGCGAGCCACGGCGACCAGGTGTTCGATACGCGCGGGCTCGCGGCCTGCAAGGCGGCGGCGGGCGATCTTGCCCATCTCTCCGCCGAGCGGGTTGGCAACGAGATGATGCGCATGCTCGAGTTGCGGCACATTGCCAAGACGCTCAGGACCATGGCGCGCGCCGGCATCCTGCCGCTTAACCGCGCAACGCTGCGCCAGCTCGCGTCATATGACCTGCGCACCGACGTGCCGCTCTCCGCGGGCCGGCTGGCGTTGATGATGGGTGATCACGATCCTGATACTCTGCAGGCGATGTGGCGGTTGTCGAATGCCGAGGCCAAGGCGGCGACGGCCCTGCGCGACGCGGCCAAGCTGTTGGCCGACGGGCAGATCAACGAGGTGGCCTATCGCTTCGCCGACATCGCGAAGACGGCCGTTGCCGTCGTGGCGGCGCAGCACGACTGGTCGAGCGCGTGGCAGAACGAGGTGACGGCCATTCTGCGCGCCACGCGCGTGCCGCCTTTCCCGATAAAGGGACAGGACCTGATCGACGCCGGTCTCGAGCCCGGCCCGGCGCTGGGGCGCAAGCTCCATCGTCTCGAGCGCGACTGGATCGACAGCGGTTTCGTTCTCAACCGCGACGAGCTGTTGCGGCGGGTGAAGATCTAGCTTTCGGCGCTCGTCTCCCTCGGGGTTTGTCCAAAGGTCATCGCGCCGGATAATTTTTTATTCTCTGTGGGTTAGCAGAGCACGCCATTCTGGCGGGTGAGCTTGATGCGGTACGGGGAGCGTTCTAGGGTGAGCGTCCAACTCAGAACATGAAGGAGGAGCCGGCATGGCTTTTCGTTTCGACAGGACGGCGACGCCTGCGCGTTGGTTCGCGCAGGGGATTTCGGTTGCAGCGGCACTGACGCTTGCGGCCGTCACCGCGCCGGCGAGCCTGGCTCAGGACTACAATCCCGATGCAGTCATCCATATCGGGTCGCTCTATGAGCCGCAAAATCTCGACAACACCGCCGGTGCGGGGCAGGGGATCACCGAGGCGTTCAACGGCGACGTCTATGAAGGCCTGTTCCGGCTGGCCGACAATGGCGACGTGGAGCCGGTTCTCGTCTCCGACACGGCCATCAGCGATGACGGGCTGACCTACACGTTCACGCTGCGCGAGGGCGTGACCTTCCACTCCGGCGATCCGCTGACCGCGGCCGATGTGAAGTACAGCATCGAGCGCGTGACGGCCGAGGATTCGCAAAGCTCGCGCAAGAGCAGCCTGCAGCCCATCGAGTCCATCGAGACCCCGGATGAACAGACGGTCGTCGTCAACCTGAGCTCGCGCCAGATCTCGCTGCCCTACAATCTCAGCTATGTCTGGATCGTCAACGACGCGGCCGAAAATCTCGCCACCAGCGAAGACGGTACGGGCCCCTATACGCTCGACCAGTGGCGCCGCGGCTCCAGCCTGGCATTGATTCCTTATGAAGACTACTGGGGCGAAGAGCCGACCAATGGCGGTGTCGTCTATCAGTACTTCACCGACGCGACGGCCCTGAACAACGCGCTGCTGACCGGCGCGGTGGATGTGATCACGACGGTGCAGAGCCCGGATTCCCTGGCGCAGTTCACCGATAATCCGGACTTCACGGTCGCCGAGGGCCAGTCCACCACCAAGCTGCTGCTCGCCTACAACGACCGCGTCGAGCCATTCAGCAACGTCAAGGTGCGCCAGGCGATCGCCCGGGCCATCGACGACGAGCAGCTCCTGAACTCCATCTGGGGCGACTACGGCACGCTTATCGGCTCGTTCGTGCCGCCTACCGACCCCTGGTATGTCGACCTGCGCGATGTGAACGCCTACGATCCGGAAAGTGCCCGCCAGCTTCTCGAGGAAGCCGGTTACGGCGACGGGTTCAGCTTCACGCTGGATACGCCGAACTACGATCCGCACCCCGTGGTGGCCGAGTTCATCAAGAGCGAGCTGGCCGAGGTGGGGATCACGGTGAACATCAACATCATCACCGCCAACGAGTGGTACACCAAGATCTACCAGGCGCAGGATTTCGAGGCGACGATGCAGGAGCACGTCAATCACCGCGATATCGTGTTCTACGGCGATCCCGACTTCTACTGGGGTTACGACAACCCAGAGGTGACCGAGCTGATCCAGTCGTCCGAGACCAGCGAGACGGTCGAGGAGCGCAACGAAAAGCTCACCGAGGCCAACCGGATCATCGCGGAGGAGGCCGCAAGCGACTGGCTTTATCTGTATCCGCAGATCGTGGTATCGAAAGCCAACGTTACCGGCTATCCGGTCAACGGGCTGAATTCCCAGTTCTTCGCCTATAACATCGAGAAGTCCGAAGACTGATCTCCCGCGGGCCGGCGGACGAAAGGAGCACCGCTATTCTCTCCTACATCCTGCGCCGGCTCGCCATTCTCATCGTCTCGCTGTTCATCGCCACGGTGGTCCTGTTCGTGCTGTTGCGCATGCTGCCGGGCGATCCGGCGAGTTCGCTCGTCTCGGTCGGCGCCAGCCAGGAGCAGATCGAGGCGGCACGCGAGCAGGTGGGGTCGAACCTGCCGCTGCACGAGCAGTTCGTGCAATTTGCCACCAAGCTCATCCGCTTCGATCTCGGTGTGTCCTTCGTGAGCCGTGTGCCCGTGGCCGAGGAGATCGCGGCGCGGCTGGCCGTAACGTTGCCGCTCACGCTCATGGCGTTCGGCCTGGCCATCGTCATCGCCGTTCCGCTGGGGATTGTGGCAGCGGTGAAGGCGGATCGCTGGTACGGTGCTGCCATCTCCGTCGTTTCACAGCTCGGCATCGCGATTCCCGTCTTCTGGGTGGGCATTCTGCTCGTTACCCTGTTCGCGGTGCACCTGCGTATTTTCCCCTCGGGCGGGTTCCCGTTGCGCGGCTGGGAGAGCACCGGCGGTGCCATCCGCGCCATGACGCTGCCGGTCGTGACCATCGCGATCATCATGTCCTCGTCGCTGCTGCGTTACGTGCGCTCGGCGACGCTCGACGTGCTGGGCAGCGAGTATCTGCGCACGGCGCGGGCGCTGGGATCGGGCTTCACCGAAGCGCTGTTGCGGCATGGCGTTCGCAATGGCTCGGTGCCCGTCATCTCCATTCTGGGGATCGAACTGGCGACGACGTTTCTCGGCGCGGTGGTGGTCGAGCAGGTGTTCTCGCTGCCCGGTCTTGGCTCGATGCTGCTCCTTGGCATCCAGCAGCGCGATTTCCCGAACGTGCAGGGCGTGCTGTTCGTATCCACCCTCATGGTGCTGATCATCGGGTTCACCGCCGATCTCATCCAGCGCCTGATCGATCCGCGCCTGCGTGAGCGCGCGACAGGAGCGGGGCAATGACGACGACGGACTGGGAACTGCCGCCGCAGGCGGCAACGCGGCCCAGGCGCCGCTCTCCGACGCTGATGGCGGGACTGGTGCTCGTTGGCATTCATGTCGTGGTTGCCATCGTCACGCTGTTCTGGACGCCATACGATCCCACGAGCATGGGCGGCGGGCGCCTCGCGCAGCCGTCCTTCCTGCACTGGGCCGGGACGGACCGGCTGGGGCGCGACCTGATGAGCCAGATCATGATCGGCTCGCGCATCGCGCTGATCGTGGGCGCCGGTGCCGTCGCTATCGGGGCGGCCATCGGGGTGACGCTCGGCATTCTCGCCGCCTTCGCGACGCGGTTTCTCGACGACGTGCTGGCCGCGACCCTCGATATCCTGATTGCCTTTCCGACGCTTCTGCTGGCCATGCTGGTCGTTGCCGCGAGTGACAGCGCGAGCCTGTTCACCGCGACACTGGCGCTTGGCATCGCCATCTCGGCCATCGTGGCGCGGCTGACGCGGATTCTGGCCAAGCGCGTCCTGCAGAAGGAATACGTCACCGCCTCGCGTACTTCGGGGACGTCGTGGCCCGGCGTCGTGTTCCGCCATGTGCTGCCCAATATCTGGCCGACGCTGGCGGTCAACTTCGCGCTGCAATTCGGCCTCGCGGTCATCGCCGAGGCTTCGCTTTCGTATCTCGGCCTCGGCGCGCCGCCGCCCAATGCTTCATGGGGCCGGTTGCTGCAGGAGGCGCAGGGGACGGTCTACACCGCGCCGGTGGGCGCCATCGCGCCGGGCATCGCGCTCGTCATGCTGGTGATCGGGATGAACCTTCTGGCCGACGGTCTGCGCGCGGTGGGCGATCCCACGCAGAAGGGGGCGCAATGAGCCCGCTGCTGGATGTGAGGAACCTCACGGTCACCGCCGGGGATGCCCTGCTGGTGTCCGATCTGTCGTTCTCCGTCGAGCCCGGCGCACGCATGGGGCTGATCGGGGAATCCGGCTCGGGCAAGTCGATGACGGCGCTGGCCATTACCGGCCTGCTGCCGGGCGGCATCGCGCCGAGCGGGTCGATTGTGCTCGACGGGACCGAGGTGATCGGGGCGCGCGAGAGCACGCTGATCGGGCTGCGGGGCAGTGCGGCGGCGGTGGTGTTCCAGGAGCCGATGACTGCGCTCGATCCGCTGATGAAGGTGGGGCGGCAGGTTGCCGAGGCCGTACGCCGGCAGGCGCGGCGGGCGGGAAGCGCGCACGAGCGGGAGGCAGTGAAGCGCGAGGTGATCCGGCTTCTCGAGGAAGTCGCCCTGCCGCAGCCGGAGCGTATCCTGCGTTCCTACGCGCACGAACTCTCGGGCGGGCAGCGGCAGCGCGTAGCGATTGCCATGGCGCTCGCCTGCCAGCCCAAGCTGTTGATCGCGGACGAGCCGACGACGGCGCTCGACGTGACGACGCAGGCGGAACTTCTCAAGCTGATGGACCGGCTGGTGCGCGATCGCGGCATGGCCCTGCTGTTCATCGGCCACGATCTTCCGGTCGTCGCCTCGGTGGTCGATCAGGTTACCGTGCTGCGCCGGGGCGAGGCGGTGGAGACGGGGCCGATCCGCCAGCTCCTCAAGGCGCCGCAGCATGCCTACACGCAGGCTCTTGTCGATGCGGCACGGGCATTCGACACGGCGCTGGAGGGCGGGGCATGAGTCTGATCGAGGTCGAAAACGTCAAGTTCAGCTATGATCGCTCGCTCAGCGTTCTCGACGACGTCTCGTTCAGCGTTGCGGCTGGCGAGAGCGTGGGACTGGTCGGCGAGTCCGGCTCGGGCAAGACGACCATGCTGCGGCTTCTGCTCGGCCTGACGCGGCCGGAGAGCGGGCAGATCCGGTTTTCCGGCGAGTTGATGAACACGCGCGACCGCGGCTTCATGCGGCGGTATCGCCGCTCGGTGCAGACCGTGTTCCAGGACCCGTATTCCTCTCTCGACCCGCGCCAGACGGTCATGCGCATCGTCTCGGAACCGCTCGAATCCTTACGCATTTCCGGTGACCGGCGCGCCGCCGTGGAGGCGGCGCTGGAATCGGTGGGCATCCCGAAAGAGGCGGCCAGCCGCTATCCTCACCAGTTCTCCGGCGGGCAGCGCCAGCGTATCGCCATCGCCCGCGCCATCGTCGCGCGGCCCGAGCTGGTGCTGGCGGACGAGCCAGTCAGCGCGCTCGATTTGTCGACGCGCGTGCGCATCGTCGATCTTCTCAAGGAACTGTCGAACAAGGTCACGCTGCTGATGGTCTCGCACGATCTCAGTGTCGTCGCCGCGCTGTGCGAGAAGACCATCGTGCTCGACCGGGGGCGAATCGTGGAGAGCGGCAATACGCGCGACGTGCTGGGTAATCCGCAGCACGAATACACGCAAAAGCTCATCGCCAGCGTACCGCGCCTGCCGGCGTAGCATTTCGTTGTTACCCCCTCCCCATCGTGTACATGCCCGAGGCGCGGAACTCGGAGGGACTGACGTCGAAGGCGCGGCGGAAAGCCTTGGCGAAGTAGTTGGGGTTCTGGAAGCCGCACTCGGCGGCGATGGTGACGATGCTCGCCGGGCTGACCTCGAGAAGATGCGCGGCCCTTTGCATGCGCAGACGGAAGATGAACTCAGAGGGGGCCGTTCCCAGCGCCTTCGTGAACTGGCGTACGAAATGCGCCCGGCTCATGCCGGCGATGTCGGCCAGTGCGGCGACGGGCAGGGGGCTGGCGACGTTCTGCTGGATGTAGGTGAGCACGGGGCGTACCCAGTCGGGGTGGTCCTGCGCGCTCGACAGCGTGTTGGCCGCCGTGTGGTCGAACAGAACCGTCATCGCCTCGTAGGCGAGGGCCGAGGCGCTGCCCGGCGTCCAGGCGCGGGTTTCCAGCAGGCGTGCGCAGATCGTGGCCAGCCGGTCCGCGCTCCCGGTGCCGAGTGTGAGAACCGGGCCGGCGGCCCGCACGATCTCATCGGCGAGATAGAGTACCTCGCGGCCCGTCAGGACGAGAAAGAAGAACCGCCAGTCACCGTCCGGCGGCAGGAAGTAGCGGTGGCGATGGGGGACGTGCACGAGCATCGTCGTGCCGGGCCCCAGCGTCAGGCGCCGTCCCTCGTAGTCGAGTCGGCCCTCGCCGGCGAGGGTATGCTGGACGACCACGAACGGCGTGCTGCCGCGCCGCATACCGTCCCAGGAATAGCTGGGGTCAGTACGCCGCTCGAGCCCGGCGGCCGTGGGCACACTGTGCAGGCCGATGCGGCCGCGCGGCAGCGCGATGGAACGGACCTGGTCGGGCAAGGCGGTCAGTGCTTCGAGCACAAAATTACCCTATCAAGCACAAACTTCTTCTTTTCTGGCGTTTGATATCACGTAATCTTGCGCACAGAAACGACGATGTCCATTCGCCATGGTGCGAAAGAGGTTAGCGGTGAGGAGGAACCAATGCCGTTCAAGATAGCCATCATCGGTGCGGGGTCGGTCGGGTTCACCAAGCGGTTGGTGTCCGACATTCTCACCGTGCCCGAATTCCGGGAGTGCGAGGTCGCGCTGACCGACATAAACCCGGACAATCTCGACATGATCAAGCAGATCATCGAGAAGATTGTCTCGGTCAACGACCTGCCCACGAAAGTCACCGCTACCACCGACCGCCGCAAGGCGCTCGAGGGTGCGCGCTACATCATGAGCTGCGTGCGCGTGGGCGGGCTCGAGGCCTTCGCCCACGACATCAATATTCCGCTGAAATACGGCGTGGATCAGTGTGTCGGCGATACGATCTGCGCCGGCGGTATCCTCTACGGCCAGCGCAACATTCCGGTGATCCTCGACTTCTGCAAGGACATCCGGGAGGTGGCCGAGCCGGGGGCGCGGTTCCTGAACTATGCCAACCCCATGGCGATGAACACCTGGGCTGCCAACACCTATGGCGGGGTGGAGACCATCGGGCTGTGCCATGGCGTGCAGCACGGCGGTGAGCAGATCGCACGTATCTTCGGGGTGGAGGACGACGAGGTCGATTTCATCTGCTCGGGCATCAACCACCAGACCTGGTACATCGATATCCGGGTCAAGGGCCGGAAGATCGAAAGGGACGAGTTGATCGAAGCCTTCGAGAAGCATCCGGTCTATTCCAAGCAGGAAAAGGTGCGCATCGATGTGCTCAAGCGCTTCGGCTACTACTCGACCGAGAGCAACGGGCACCTTTCCGAGTACCTGCCGTGGTACCGCAAGCGTCCCGAGGAGATCGAGAACTGGATCGACATGTCCGACTGGATCCATGGCGAGACGGGCGGGTACCTGCGCCACACCATGGAGCAGCGCAACTGGTTCGAGACCGATTTCCCGCAGTTCCTGGAGGACGCGGACAAGCCGCTTTCCGAGCACAAGCGCACCACCGAGCACGCCAGCCACATCATGGAGGCGATGGAGACGGGGCGAGTCTATCGCGGGCATTTCAACGTGCCCAACAACGGGATCATCACCAACCTGCCGGACGATGCGATCATCGAGAGCCCGGGTTTCGTCGACCGGTTCGGCATCAACATGGTCGAGGGGATCGAGCTGCCCATCCAGTGCGCGGCGACGTGCTCGGCCTCGGTGAGCGTGCAGCGCATGTCCGTCGAGGCGGCCGTGAACGGCGATATCGACATGTTGAAGCTTGCCGTTCTGCACGATCCGCTCGTCGGGGCCATCTGCACGCCCGAGGAGGTCTGGCAGATGGTCGACGAGATGGTCGTCGCCCAGGCTGAATGGCTGCCGCAATATGCGGATGCCATCCCCGCGGCGAAGGAGCGGCTGGCGCACGCGACGGTGGAGACCCGCGACTGGTCGGGCGCCGCGCGCCTGGAAGCGCGCTCCGTGGAGGAACTGCGCGGGCAGCGGCAGGCCGGTTAGGCCGGTTGCGGACGGAGTTTGAAGAGGGCGGTGCGTTGCGCCGCCCTTTTTGTTTTTGGGAGGGGTGCCTTTGCCTCCCACACACCTCACTCACGCCGTCATTCCCGCTCGCCCCACATGCCACGTCATTCCCGTTCCCGCCTTCGCGGGGACAGGCTCCCGCGGGAATCCAACCGAGTTGGTTGCTTGGG
>CAZNHG010000011.1:0-24831 GCA_964572555.1 uncultured Devosiaceae bacterium
ATCGCCCGACGATCTAGCCGACTCGGTGCAAATGGCCGCGTCCCGGTTGCAATTTCGTAACCATCACAATGGTTTGTTCGCTCCGGCGTTTGAGCGGATAGAATTTGCTTAAGACGCGTGCGCTAGCGTGCGCCCATCTTCCAGCAACCAAAGCATTGCCATGTCGATGAGTGCACACACCCTCGCGGAGGAAACGGCCGCCACCCCGTCAAGTCGGGTCTCTGCGCCAGCCGGCGCCACAAGGGTCCTGACTCTCGAGGCGATCTCGGGCGAGGCCTGGGACGAAACCATCTCCGAGTTCGACGGCGTCTGCCAGGAGCAGCTCTACGCGTTCTCGCGCAACCGCTGGCCGGGCGTGACCTGTGAGCCCGTCCTGTTCCGCGACGGCGAGGAGATCGTCGGCGGTGCGCTCGTCATGGTGCAGCCGCTGCCGCTCAAGCTGGGGCACATCGCGGTCTCCAAGTGGGGGCCGATCTTCAAGGACAGCGCCCGGCCGGATTTCCCCGACATCTATGCCGCCGCCATCGAGGCGCTGTTGGCCGAGTACGACCGCAAGCGCCACATGATGCTTTCCGTTCTGCCCCGCGCCGCCGTGGGGCACCGCACGATGGAGTCCGATTACCTCGCGGGCCGCGGCTTCCGCGGCGGGTCACCGCTTCTGTTCCCAAATCGCTACATCGTCAACCTGCGGCTCGACGATGAGGCGCAGCGCAAGAGCTTCGCCCAGAAATGGCGCTACCACCTCAAGAAATCCGAAAAGGCCGAGCTGACCTTCGAGAATGCGCCGGCGGACCGGATCGGTGATTTCGATGCGCTCTACCAGGCGATGACCGACCGCAAGCGTTTCCCCGATCATTCGGCCTATGACGACACGATTACGGCGCTGATGGAGATCGGGAACGACACGCTCAGGCCGGAACTCTTCTTCGTGCGCCACGAGGGCGAGATCATCGCCGGGGCCGTCATCTTCAAGGCGGGCGACACGGCCGTCTATCTCTATGGTGCGACCAACGACAAGGCACTGCCCTTGCGCGCCGGCTATTTCCTGCACTGGAACATCATCCGCTGGCTGCGGGATAACACGAAGGCCGAATGGTACGATCTCGGCGGAACCGACGGCTTCCAGGGTCTGCACCAGTTCAAGAAGGGCATGGTGGGGGATGCGGGCGTCGTTTCGCCGGTTCCGCACGTCGCCAACTATGCCAGCCATTGGCGGCCCTTTGTCACCGGTACGCTCGCCTTCGGCGTTCGTGATGGCCTTGAGCACGTCAAGCGGTTCATCGAGCGCGTCAGTCCCGAATTCGCGCGGCCGGACCAGCAGCGCTGAGGCCGGAATTGTCGATCAACCGGCTTTCCCCGTGCCGCCGCGCCCGAACAGGCCGCCGATCCGGCGTTTGATCCGCCCGAGCATGCCTTCCGCCGGAATGCCGCTGTCGTAGCCGGGAACCGCCTTGGTGAGCTGACACTCGTACAACAGGTAGTCCTCGCCGAACATGTGGTTCTCGAGTGTGCAGGTCAGCGCGAAACCGTAGCGCTCCATCACCGCTTTCGCGGCATCGTTTCCGTGCTTGGTGAAGGTCGAAATCTTGTGAAAGCGCCCGTTGTCCCACCACGCGATGAAGCTGCGCATGGCGCTCATCGCCAGTGAGCCGCGGCGCTTCTCGGGCAGGACATACGACCAGTGCAGCCACAGCGCGCCGTATTCCGGGCTCGATATCATGAAGCCGGCAGGGGAGCCCTCGCTCAGGATGCACATGATATGCGACGGCTCGGTCTCGTGCAGCCTTTGCACGAAGGTGCGGCTCATGCGCGCCCTCTCGTGCGCCTTGAAGGTAGCGTTGTAATAGGGAGACTCGTCAATTGCCTGCATGAGCCACCCGTGAACGAGGTCGAGCTCGTTCGCCTTGGCGGGGCGCAGGTGCCGCGGGGCGGATTTCGGCGCAGCGGCGGTCTCTGTCTTTGTCACGGTTGGAAAATCCTCGCCATTCAAGGCCAATCGCGCGCAGCATAGCGGGCAAGGGGTTACGCCGAGGTGAAGCATGTCTTCACGGGACTTTGCCGCGCGCGGCGCAAATAGAAGGGCGTCGTTAAGACCTCCATAACCATGCGGGCAAGCTCTTGCTTTCGTTAATATGGTCGAGCGCCCAATCTAATAGGAGTAGCGGGGAGAATGACTGGCTGGGAGGCCCGCGCACCCATGAGGAGTTTTGTCCAGAATGCCCGGCAAGCGGTTGCTCTGGCCCTTGTGACGATGGTGATAACGACGTGCGCGGCCGTCGCGGACGATTGGATTGCCGTCAAGCTGCGCGGCAACGTCTTCGCATTTCATCAGGGTGACTGGCACAGGCTGGAACGCGGGTCCGTCGTCCCCGACAATCGCGTCATCCGGACGTTGCGCGGCGGACGCGTAACCTTCAAGCGCGATGCGGAAACCATCGAGATCGGCGGCGCTACCCAGATCAGCATCATCGACCGGGCGGGGAAGAACACGACCGTCGACCAGCACTATGGCGACGTCGAGATCGATGCCGAACGGCGCAATGTCCAGCATTTCGCCGTCGAGACGCCCCATCTCGCAGCGGTTGTGAAGGGCACGCGCTTCCGCGTGGAGTCCGACGATAACGGTGCGGAAGTCGAGGTCGAGCGCGGCGAAGTGGAAGTCACCGACACACGGCGCGATATCAAGGTCACCATCCGCGCCGGCCAGAGCGCGGCAACCGGCGGGAGCGAGCCGCTCAGCGTCAACGGAGACGGGCCCCGAGCGCCCATCACGACGCTCGATGGCGATCCCGTCGCGCCACAGTCGGCGGAAAACGAGGCGAATGCGCTCGATGGCGGAGGCAGCGACACGCTCCTGGGCAACACCGTGTCCGGCGTCGGCGATACCGTTTCGCGCACGGTGGACTCGACCGCCGATACCGTGAATTCGGTCTCGAGTTCGGCGGACAAGACCGTCGACGGCGTCACGGACACTGTCTCGAAGACGGTATCCAAGACCACTGACACCGTGAGCGAGACCGTTTCGAAAACCACCGACACCGTATCCGACACTGTCTCGACGACCACCGATACTGTCTCCGGCGTCGTCGGTGGATTGCTGGGCGGATAGCAGGGGTGCGCAGCGTGGGCAGACGCGCAGGAGTGGAGTAGGGCGTGCGCAACTGGCGACGTACAGCGCTGGATATCGGCGTGGCGTTCGTGGTGATGGCTGCGAGCGTCTTCGGCCTGTTCAACCCCCTGGACAATGCCCTGCGAAACCTGCGCTTCGAGGCATCGTCGCGCCCGGCCACTGGCGGCGTCGTCTTCCTGGCCATCGATCCGGAAAGCCTCGAAGCCGTCGGCACCTGGCCGTGGCCGCGCAGCGTGCATGCGCAGGTCGTCGATGAACTCATCGCGGCGAACGCCTCCGACATTCTGTTCGACGTCGATTTCAGCACCGCCTCGAAGCCGGCCGAGGACGCCGCATTCGAAAAGGCTCTCGAACGCGCGGGCGGCTATGTCAGCCTTGCCGCGTTCGAACAGCCTGCTTCGGTTTCCAACGAGGGGGACCACGTCAACCTGCCGCTCCCGCGCTTTCGCGCGCATGCCACCGTCGCCGACGTCAACGTGACCGTCGATCCTGACGGAATCCTGCGGCGCTACGCGCACGGCGCGCGCATGGGCGATGATGTCGTGCCCTCGGCCGCCAGTATCCTGGCGGGCCAGCGGTCGCAGCTCGATTCCTTCCGCATCGACTACGGCATCGACATCTGGACCATCGACATTGTTTCCGTTGCGGACGTACTGGACGGCTCCGTCGACCCGGCGCGGCTGAGAGACAGGAATGTCGTCATCGGAGCCAGCGCCCTCGAGCTGCGCGACAACTTCGCCGTGCCGCGCTATGGCGTCCTGCCGGGTCCGATGGTCCAGATCCTCGCCGCGGAAACCCTGCGCCAGAACCGGGCGCTGAGCGACCACGGGCTTGCGGGCGGTCTTGCGATCGGTGCCGTGATCGCTCTGGGGTTCCTTCTCGTGCGCTGGCGGGCCGGATTGGGCGTGGCGATGGGCGCAGCGCTCGCCGCGTGCATCGGTGCCGAGGCATTGGCGCTCTGGCTGCAGGCCGGTCCCGGAATCCTGGTGAACACGGTGACCGGCGACGCAATGCTCGGCGCACTCGCTATCGTGGGCTACTCGCGCGAGCTTGATCTGCGCCACCTTCTGCTGCGCAAGGCCACCCGGGAGCGTGACGACACCCGCACCATCCTCGATCGTGTGATCGCCGACAATTTCGACGGCGTTCTGGTCGTGCAGGACGGCGGATATATCCTCACCGCCAGCCGTTTCGCCGAGACGTGCCTCGGGTTCTCGATGGACGACGCCGGGGAGGCGGGCATGCATGTGAGTGCCATCCTGCCCACGGTCCTCGCCGCCGAGATAAATGTCGCTTTGCGCCTGCACGGGCAGACTACGCCCGAGCCGCAGGTCCAGGAGACCCGCCTCCGCATGCCGGACGGCGCCGAGCGGATCATCGAATACGTCATCACCCTGAGCACGCTCGAGCCCGAGTCCGACGACGCGGACCGCGCCGGCACCGCCGTCGCCTGCCTCACCTTCCGCGACGTCACCGACCGCCGGATGGCCGAGAAGCACCTGAGCTACCTCGCCGCCCACGACCCGATGACCGGTGCGCTGTCGCGCAACAAGCTCATCGAGCTGATCGCCTCGACTCTCGAAATGCCCGAGGGCCGCGGCGTCGGCATGACGATCGCCCTTGTCGACCTCTCCCGCTTCCGGGTCGTCAACGACACGCTCGGCCATGCGGCCGGCGACGAATTGCTCAATCACCTCGTGGAACGCTTGCGGGCCGCCGACGTCGACTGCGTCGCGCGCATGGGCGGCGACACCTTCGCGCTGGCCCGCGCGGGCATTCTGACGGGCGACGCCCTCGACGCCTTCGGCACCGACATGATCGCCCGGATCGCCGCGCCCTACACACTGGGCGAGCGCCGCGCCATCGTCGGCACGCGCATGGGCGTCACCACCACGGCCAAGTCCGGCTTCGAGCCCGATATCCTGATCGCGCATGCCGACATGGCGCTTTCCGCGGCCAAGGGCCGCCCGGTCAACGGCTATGCCGTCTACACCGCGGACATGGATGCCCGCCTCAGGAACCTTCAGGAAATGGAGGTCGCCCTGCGTCACGCCATCGCGGCCGACGCGTTCCACGTTCTCTACCAGCCGCAGGTCGACCTGGACGACGAGGTCGTCGTCGGCGCCGAGGCGCTGGTGCGCTGGCACCATCCCGAACTCGGCATGATCCCGCCGGATCGCTTCATCCCGCTCGCCGAGGAGACCGGCCTGATCCTCGAGTTGAGCCGCTGGGTCCTGCAAACAGCCTGCAAGAAGGCCGCCGCTTGGCCGCGCGATATCACGCTGGCGGTCAACGTGTCGCCCATCCAGTTCGAACTCGGCGAGATCGTGGAGGAGGTCAGGCACGCTCTCGAGACTTCCGGATTGCCGGCTGAGCGGCTCGATATCGAAATCACCGAATCCCTGTTCATTTCCCAGCCCGACCTTGTGAACCGCAAGCTGCGTGAGCTAAAGGCGATGGGCGTCGGCGTCGCGCTCGACGATTTCGGCACGGGGTACTCGTCCCTGAGCTATCTCGGCCGCTTGCCGATCGACAAGATCAAGATCGACCGCGCCTTTATCAAGGGACTGCCGCAGGATCAGCATTCGGCGGGGGTCATCCGGGCCGTCATGACTTTGTCCGAGTCGCTGGGCAAGGTCGTCATCGCCGAGGGAATCGAGAACGCGGACCAGGCCTGGATGCTGCGTTTGGCCGGGTGTCATGTCGGACAGGGATACTATTATGACAAACCCCTTGAAAACGCCGACATCACACGCCGCCTCACCACGGTGGCGAAGGCGCGCGCCGCAGTCCGTTAGGCTCGCTCTCGCAGTTTTCGCGATCGCGGCGGGCACCATCGCCGCGCCCGCCGCAACGCTCTCCGAAATGGCCGGCCAGATGATTCTCGTCGGCTTCGCCGGCGACAGCCCCGATGACGCGCACGTTCAGGCGATCACGAACAAGATTGCCGGAGGCGGTGTCGGCGGTGTCATGTATCTCAAGCACAATGTAGCCAGCCTGCAGGCGGTGCGGACCATGAACGCCGCCTTCCGCGAGGCGGCTCCCGACGGCCTGCCGCCCCTCATTGCGCTCGATCAGGAAGGCGGCAGCATCGAGCGGCTGACGAGCGACGTCGGCTTCGACGAAATCCCGTCCGCCGCCGCACTGGGGCAGGGCGATCCCGAGCGCGCGCAGGTCGTCTATGCCGGCATGGCCGAAGATATCGCCGAGCAGGGCTTCAACCTCAACTTCGGCCCCGTCGTCGACCTCGACATCAACCCCGACAACCCCATCATCGCCCGTTACGGCCGTTCCTACGGTACCGACGCGGAGACGGTCGCCCGGTTCGCAGCCGCTTTCGTTGCGGCGCACCACCGGGCGGGTGTGCTCACGGCCCTCAAGCACTTCCCCGGTCACGGCTCCAGCACCGGCGACAGCCATGAAGGATTCGTCGACGTCAGTGCCACCTGGCAGGCACGCGAGCTCGACCCGTACCGCACGCTGATTGCACGCGACCAGGCGGACATGGTCATGGCCGGGCACCTTTTTCACGGCAAGTTCGTGCAGGGCGACGCCCGCACTCCGGCCAGCCTGTCCCCGACCTGGATCGCCGGCGTCCTCCGCGCCCAGCTCGGCTTTGACGGCGTCGTGATTTCGGACGACCTCGAAATGGCGGCGATCCGGAAGCACTATGGCTTCGCCGACGCCATTACACGGGCCGTGCGCGCAGGCACGGATATCCTGCTGTTTTCCAACACCGCGGATACGCGTACCGGCCTTGCCGATGAGGTCCGCGCCGTCCTGGTCGATGAAGCGCAACGGGATCCCGGCTTTCGTGACCGGATCGAGCAAAGCTACGAGCGCATCGTTGAATTGAAACGGCGTCTGGACGGATAGAGCGTGTCCAGAAAAAGTGGCACCCACTTTTTCGGTTCGGACGCGCGACAAACCAAAAGCCGGAGGGTGTCGGGCTGAATACAGTTCAGCGCGACACCTTTCAGGGCGCCGATCGCATCCGGACAAAAAGCGGGGCGCAGCCGATACGGGGGAAAGGCTGCGCCCCTTGGTCCAGCGTACCTGTTCTGGGTCGCCGGCGGTCACATCACGCGCGCAATTGGGGATGCACGTGATGCGGGGGACTGGTCGGCGGGCGCTGTGCCCGCCGGCGAACGATCCGCCACTTAGAAGGGCAGGATCGCGTCCATGACCTGGGAGCCGTAGCGCGGCTGCTGCACGTCGGTGATCTGTCCGCGCCCGCCATAGGAAATCCGGGCTTCGGCGATCTTGCTCGAGGGGATCGTGTTGTCGTTCTCGATGTCCTCGGGCCTGACGATACCGGCGACGATCAGCTCGCGCGCCTCGAAGTTCACCCGGACTTCCTGGCGACCCTCGATGACCAGGTTGCCGTTGGGCAGCACCTGGGTGACGACCACCGCCACCTCTGTCTCGAGGTTTTCCGAGCGATTGACCGAGCCGCTGCCCTGGTCCGCTATGTCGGAGTCCGTGCCGATAGCGGCGTCTGCCGAGACATCGTCGGGTGCCACGTTTCCGAACACCGACCCGAGGACACCGCCGACGCCGGTATTGCTGGTCGAGGAGCGGCTGCGCTGGGTCTCGTTGTCGATCTGGGCGCTGTCGGAGATGGTCACCAGTACGGTGAGGATGTCGCCGACGTTGCGGGCCCGCTGGTCCTTGAAGAAGCCCTTGGCGTTGGAACGGAACAGCGAGTTCGGCTGATACGAGGCCGGCTGCGGCTCCGGCATGGGCATGGCCACCGGCTTGTAGCCGGCCTGCGCCGTCGGGTCGTTGATGGCCGTGAGCGCCGGCTCCTTGCCGACATTGGCCAGGCGGTCGGTCATGGTGCAGGCGCCGAGCAGGCCGGCCATCACCACTATGAGTGTGAGCTTGAGAATGTTCATGACCTCAATCCTGCGTCTGGGCGACAGTGGTACGCGCCGTGTCGCTGGGAATCTCGACCTCACCGGTCCCCGCGGCGACTCCATGCACGACCTGCTTGGAGATCAGGTTGAGCACCGAAACGGAATCGCCCTTGGCCGCTGCGTTCAGTGCACGGCCCTTCACGGTGAGGTTCATGCGGCCCTTGTTGTAGGTAAGGGTCACGGTGGCGTTGCGCTTGATGAGTTCCGGCTCGGTCACGTCGTTGGCGCGGAGCAGCATGCCGCTGCGTGCGGAGCGCTTGAGCTCCTTGCCGACGAGTTCCTCGAGCATCGGGATGCCGCCGCTCTCGGCATAGCGCAATTCCACCGGCCGCATCTCCACGTCACCTGCAGAGAGCAGGGACCCGCCGGGCAGGGGGTGGGCCAGATGCGGCGCCTCGATCATCAGATCGAGCCGGCCGTGAACATCGAGCGGGCTGACCAGCCCGGCGATGGTGAACCGCGCGGTGAAGGAATCAGAGCCCGGCGTATAGCGCAGATCATCGAGGGTGATCGGTTCGTCCGCCGTGGCCGCGGTCGGCAGGTCCGACGCCCCGGCGAACTGCATCTCAGCGATCACCTTGCCCGAGATGATGCCGCGTTGCTTCAGGTCGGCCGTGACCAGCTCCGTGAGCTTGTCGACGGTTACCGGCACGCCGGTGCGCGCCACGCGGACCCGGGCGAAGCCGGGGTTGTCGAACGATTTCATGCCGATCCGCTCGGCCGCGGCGTGGATGGCATCGAGGCTGACCGCCCCCACCGTACCCGGCCGTGGGGCGCGGAACATGGATTTCTCGGCATGGACGCCGGCGTCGTCGAACAGATCGCCCGCCGTGACGATGGCGGCGTCGACGTGCACCGACTGGCGCAACACCGGCGCGGCAGTGGCCGGCAGAGCCAGCATCGCGGCGGCGGAAACCGCCAGAACGTGTGAGAGGAAACGGGATATCATCGTTGCAGCCCTCCTCAGCGCATGTTCGAGACGGACGACATCATCTCGTCTGCCCCCGACACGACGCGCGAATTCATTTCATAAGCGCGCTGTGCGGAGATCAGATCGGAGATTTCCGTGACCGCGTTGACGTTGGAAAGTTCGAGATACCCCTGCATCAGGGTTCCCATGCCTTCGGCACCGGGAACGCTGATCTGGGCCGGGCCGCTGGCTTCGGTCTCGACGAACATATTGCCGCCGATGGCCCTGAGGCCCGACTTGTTGACGAAGTTCGCGACCTGGAGCTGTCCCAACTCGGTGGCCTGGGTGTCGTTGCCGATATAGGCTTCCACGATCCCGTCCTCGCTGATCGAGACGGAACGGGCATCGCCGGGAATCGTGATTCCGGGCTCCACCTGGTAGCCGTCGGTCGTGACGATCTCGCCGCCCGCGTCGCGCTTGAAGGCGCCGTCCCGCGTGTAACCGGTACGCCCGTCGGGCAGCTGGATCGAGAAGAAGCCGTCGCCCTGTATGGCGATATCGAGTTGCTTCTCGGTGGAGGTGATATCGCCCGTGCTCATGATGCGCGACGTGGCGGCCGTTTTCACGCCCGAGCCGACCTCGACGCCCGTGGGGACCATGGTCCCGGCCTCCGAGGTCTGCGAGCCCGCCCGCCGGTACTGCTGATACAGCAGGTCCTGGAACTCGGCACGCTGCTTCTTGAAGCCCGTGGTGCGCATGTTGGCGATGTTGTTGGAGATGACTTCGACGTTGCGCTCCTGCGCGGCCATCCCGCTCGATGCGATGTAGAGTGCCTTCATCTTTGCGCTCCTTTCGATCAGGCCTGCAGGTCGCCGAGGCGCTGGACGGCGGTACTCCGCAGTTCGTCCTGCTGCTGCATCATGCGAGCAAGGCTCTGGTAGCTGCGGTTGACGCGGATCATTTCGGTCATCTCGGCAACACCCGAGACGTTCGAGCCCTCGAGGGCGCCCTGGACGACGACGGTGCTGTCATCGATCAGGGGTGAGCCGCCGGCGAAAAGGTTGCCCGCTTCGCGGGTCAGTTCCTGCGGCTGCTCGAACGAGACGATGCGCAGCCGGCCCTTCTGTCCGGCACTGGAGGAAATGCTGCCGTCGCGGGCGATAACGATATCGGTCTCCTCGGGACCGAACTGGATTGTTCCGCCCTGCGAGAGCACCGGATCGCCGCTATTTGTGACCAGGACTCCCTCGTTGTTGAGCTTGAGGGCTCCATCTCGGGTGTAGCGTTCCCCCGCGGGTGTCTGGACTGTGAGCAGGCCGTCACCCTGAAGGGCAACATCGAGCGTATTGCCCGTTTGCTTGATGGCGCCGGGCGACAAGTCATGCATGGTCGCCCAGTCCTGCGTGTAGGACAGCGGCTGATCGGGATACGTCGCGGTCCGGTCGCGTGCGACCGGCATGACGTATTCCTCGAACAGCACCGATTCCTTCTTGAACCCGTTGGTATTGATGTTGGCCACGTTGTTCGCCACGACATCCATCTGACGGCGCAGGGCCATCTGTCGCGACAGGCCGATAAGTTGCGCGTTTTCCATAGCGCTAATCCCCGTATCTTTGTGTCGAGCGGCGCAGCTTCCCCAAGCCGAACTGCTCGCAACACGAGTTGCACGAAGCGTGCCAAAATGAGAATTTGAATAAAATCAGTTGTTTGGCAAAAATCGTCTGATTTCCCCGGCCATGCACGATGCGACCGGCGGCAGGTTTTGCCGGGCAAATTGTGCCTCGAGCGGCCATTGGTAACCATTCGTTAACCAACTGCCCCTTAGCTGGGTTCCGAGCGGGAATCCGCCCGAAACCAAGGAATTGCGGCCGAATGACCGATGTAGCGCAGGCAGATACCGAACAAGAGGAGGCCGAGGCGGGCGCCGGCAGTGGTGGTGGCCGCAAGAAGCTGTTTCTTCTGATCGGGATCGCAGCGCTGGTGATTCTGCTCGCGGGCGGCGGCGCGGCATACTTCTTCTTGTTGTCGGGTAAGAGCCCGCAGGAGGAGATGCTCGCCGAGGCGGCCGGCTCCGCATACATCTACGACATGCCGGCCATGACGGTGAACCTAAGCGGCACCGACGAGAACGAAAGCCCGCATTTTCTCAAGCTTTCGGTCTCCCTCGAACTCGAGAACGAGGCCATGGTCCAGGTGGTGGAGCCGCGCATGGCGCGCGTGCGCGATGCCTTCCAGGTCTATCTGCGCGAGCTGCGCCGCGGCGATCTCGAGGGGTCGGCGGGCATATACCGCCTCAAGGAGGAGCTGCGCCGCCGCGTGAACATCGCGATCGATCCCGCACGGGTCGAGGACATCCTTTTCAGGGAAATCCTGGTGCAATAGGGGGCATCATGGCGGAGCCGGGCGACGAAGACGACGACAACGGACTGTCGAGCGACTGGGGGCTCGAGGAACTCGGGCTGTCCGGCGATGCGGAGTCCGACCCCTCCGGCGACGAGGAGTCCGAAGGCGACGACGATGCCATGGCGGCCGAATGGGCCGCGATGATCGAGGGCGGCGACGATGAGGAAGGCGGCGGCGACGCCACTGATCGTGTGCTCAACCAGGACGAGATCGACAGCCTGCTCGGCTTCGATCCCAATGCCGGCGGGGGTGATGACCTCTCGGGCGTCCAGGCCCTGATCAACTCGGCGCTGGTTTCATACGAGCGCCTGCCCATGCTCGAGATCGTCTTCGACCGCCTCGTGCGGCTGGCGACGACTTCCCTGCGCAACTTTACGTCCGATAATGTCGAGGTTTCGCTGGATTCCATCACGTCGGTGCGTTTCGGCGACTATCTCAACTCCATCCCGCTGCCCGCGATCCTCAGTGTCATCAAGGCGGAGGAGTGGGAGAACTTCGGCCTTCTCACCGTCGACAGCAACCTCATCTACTCCATGATCGACGTGCTGCTCGGCGGCCGCCGCGGCAATGGCGTCATCCGCGTCGAGGGGCGTCCCTATACGACCATCGAGATGGCGCTCGCGCGTCGCATGATCGAGGTGATCCTCGAGGACACGCACAAGGCCTTCGAACCCTTGACGCAGGTGAACTTCACTCTCGAGCGTCTCGAGACCAACCCGCGCTTCGCCGCCATCGCCCGGCCGGCCAATGCCGCGATCCTCGTCGAGCTGCGCATCGACATGGACGATCGTGGCGGCAAGGTCGAGATTCTGCTGCCCTACGCGACCATCGAGCCCATCCGCGAACAGCTGCTGCAGATGTTCATGGGCGAGAAGTTCGGGCGCGATCCCATCTGGGAGGGGCACCTCGCCACCGAGATCCACGCTGCCGACACCCAGATCGAGGCGGTCCTGCACGAAATGGACCTGCCGCTCTCGCAGGTGATGCAACTGCAGCAGGGCGAGACGCTGATGTTCGATCGCGGCCCCAACGATCCCGTGAAGCTCCGGTGCGGCGACGTTCACCTCACCGACGCGACCATGGGGCATATCGGCAAGAACATATCGGTGCGCGTCGCGCGCCCGCTGAACCCGCCAAAGGTCACGATGGCGGTCTTCGATGCAATGGATGACAAGGCGGAGAGACAGGGATGAGCGGCATGCCCCTCGGATTGATAGTGGAAGGCGCGGTTGCCGTTCTTCTCATAGTGACAATCGTTTACTGCATCGTGCTCAACGACAGGTTGAAGAAACTGCACGCTGACCGCGATGCCCTCCGGCAGATGGTGGGCGATTTGGTGAACGCCACGGAGATGGCCAACAATGCCATTTCCAGCCTGCGCGAGGCGGCCACCGAGGCCGACGAAACGCTCAACAGCCGCCTGCAGGAGGCCGACCGCTTCGCTGTCGAGCTGGCCAATCACGTCAATGCCGGCAAGCAGATCATGGACCGGCTCGCCCGCATCTCCGAAACCGTCAAGCGCAGCGACCGGCAAGCTCCCGTCGCCACGCCTGCACCTGAGCAGCTTGATCCCTCCGACCGGCTCGACGCCGGCGCGGCCGAGCAGGTCTCTGGCACGCGCGCCAAGGGTGCCCATGCCGCGCTCGACCGGCTGGCCGCGCACAAACGCAACCGGGAGAACGCTGCGTGAAGTCTATCCGCCTGCTGCCGGTCGTCGTTTTCGCCGCCTTTGCGCTCCTGATTCTCAAGAGCGTCGGGCTGGTGACCCATGGCGGCTACGCGCTTCTGGGAGCCGAGTGGGCGCAGGCCCAGGAGGATACGGCGTCCGGACAGGCGGAAGGCGAAGAGCGCACCGCGGACGAGGGGCAGGGCGATCTCGAACTCACCGAGGGCGACGTCAACGCTGCCGAGAAGGCGTCGGAGGACCTGTTCTCCAGCGCCGAACCGGCCCCGGTCGAAAGCTCGCAGATCGATGCCGTTCCGGTCGAGCAGAACACGGCGGGCGACAAGATTCCGGTCGGCTCCGCCGACGGTGTCGACCAGACGCAAAAGGCCGTTCTCGAACGCTTGAGTGAGCGCCGGACCGAACTCGACAACCGTGCCGCCGACCTCGACCAGCGCCAGGAGCTCGTCGAGGCGGCGGAAAAGCGCATCGAGGAGCGCATTTCCCGGCTCGAGGAGCTGGAGGCCAGCGTCAAGTCGCTCGTCGACCGAAAGAAGGCGCAGGACGAGGAGCGCTTCAACAGTGTCGTGAGCATGTACGAGTCCATGAAGGCCCGCGACGCCGCGGCCATCTTCAACGACCTGCAATCCGACGTCCTCGTTCGCGTCGCCACCATGATGAGTCCGCGCAAGCTCGCCCCGATCATGGCGGAGATGGAGACCGAGCAGGCCCAGCAGCTCACCGCGCGCCTCGCGCAGGAGGAGCCCGAGCCCGCACTCGATCAGGCCACGGATGAAATGGCGGATTTGCCCCAGATTGTCGGGCAATAGCAAGGATTTCCGCCTATTCCAGTAAGAGGGTGTTAAAGACAAGCGGCTAGGTTGTTCCCCGATACAGATTGATGGTGACAGAAGGTCGCTATGGGGGCACTCGCCAACTCAGCCAGGATGGCCGTTGCGAAAGCGGCACGCGTGATCGCGCTGTTTGCCGCGGTCGCATTCGCGTGCGCGATGCATACTCCAGCGCTGGCACAGGACGATATCCCCGCCGAGCCGATGACGGTCGGTGCGACGAACGAGGGAACGTTCGGCCGCCTCATCCTGACGTTTCCCGAGCGCCTCCAGATGCCGGACTACAGCGTCGGCTGGGAGAACGGCGTCATCGTCGTCAATTTCGAAACCACCGCCGCGGTCAACCTGCCGGACCTGACGACGGAGCTGCCCGGCTACATCGCGGCCGCCCGCATGGACCCGGACAATCGCGGCCTGCGCATCGGTCTCAACGGCGACTACCAGGTCAACAAGACCGAAGCCGGCGAAAGCCTTTACATCGATATCCTGCCCCAGGGTTGGTCCGGACCGTTCCCGGGGCTGCCCAGCGACATCGTGGAAAAACTCTCCGAGCGCGCCCGCCGCGCCGCCGAGATTGCCGAGCAGAAGCGCCGCGCCGCCTATGTTCGCCGCAACCGCCCGAGCGCGACCGTGCGCGTCGGCCGGCACCCGACCTTCGTGCGTCTCATCGTCGACTGGAGCATCGAGGCCGAGGTGAATGGCGCTTTCTCCTTCGACGACGGCACGGGTTCGATGCAGTTCGACTGGCCGGTGCCCGTCGACCTGCACGACCTGCAGTCCGACTTGCCGCCCGAGATCGCCAGTGTCTCCAGCGACGTCACCGACGGTAGCAGTAGCGTGACCTTCGAGACAGCCGAGGGCGTCGAGCCGCGCTTTTACGAGGAATCGCCGCAAAAATTCATCGTCGACTTCGACAAGCTGGAGCCGGAGTCCGCCTCCGTGGACCTCGCCTCGCTTCTGCCCGAGAGCGCCGTGCCGTCGGCGCGGCCTGCCGAGGACGAGACGGAAGCGGGCGCCGATGCCGCCGAAAGCCGGATCACCCCGCCCGCGGCAGGGCAGTCGATGCCCCAGCAGCCGGCCCATATCCGGCCCTATGTCGACACGATCGGCTCCACGGTGCGTGTCGTTTTCCCCTTCGAGCGCGACACGGCCGCGGCGGTCTTCCGGCGCGCCGATACCATGTGGCTGGTCTTCGACACCGGCTCCTCCATCGGCGCCCCCACCGATGGCGATCTCGACGGGATCGCCAGCGACTACTCCGTTTCCCCCTCTGGTGGCACGTCGGTGGTGCGCATGACGCTCAACTCGGACCGCCTGGCGACGCTGGGCTCGGAGGGGCGCTCGTGGGTCCTTTCGCTGGGCGACGTGCCGTTGTCGCCCGCCGAACTGATGACCTTTTCGCGCCGTCAGAGCGAAGAGGGCCTTTTCGAGGTGGCCGCCGACGTCAGCCGCCCGTCCAGCGTCCACGAAATTCGCGACCCCGAGGTTGGTGATGTCCTCGAGGTCGTCACTGTCTATCCGCCCGCTCGCGGCGTGCCGCGCGATCTCGACCACGTCGACTATTCCGCGCTGCGCTCCGTCCACGGCCTGGTCGTGAAACCCTGGCACGATAGCGTTTCGGTCGAAATCGAGGGGCGTCAGGCTATCATCAACGCGGAGCGCGGACTCATCCTGTCGTCACCGCGCATGGGCCGGGGCACCGGCTCGGAAAAGACGGCACCCGAGCGCGACGGCTTTGTCGATCTCGCCGCGATGGTCGAGCGTGAGCCCGCCGCCATTCGCCGGCGTGAGCACGAACTCGTCGACCGGCTCGCGGCCGCTGAACGCCCGCACGTCAATGCCCGGCGCATGAAACTGGCCGAGTTCTACCTTGCCAACGAGTTCTCGTACGAGGCGCTCGGTGTGCTGGAGGTTCTCGCCGAGGACGTCGACGAGGGCGCGCGCGAGCGCCGTATGCGGATCGCCAGGGCAGCCGCTTCGGTTGCGGCGGACCGCTACCAGGACGCCCTCGAGATTCTCAATACCGATACCATGGCCGCGCGCCCGGACGCCTTGATGTGGCGGGCCATCGCCCGCGCTGGAACCCGCGACTTCGACGGGGCCCGCGCCGATGCGCTCGTGGCGGAACCGGTGATCGACGACTATCCGTCCTGGGTACGCGAGCGGTTCCTGATGGCCGGCGTCGACGCCGCTCTCAAGACCAACGACCTCGCCCTTGCCACGCGCTATATCGGGCTGATCGATACGGCCGCCCTCGACCGTCTGGAGTTGAGCCGCTACGAGTTGCTGACTGCCCGTGTCGACGAAGCGGCGGGACGGTTCGACGATGCGCTGGAAACGCTCGGGCACGTCGTTGCGGCCGATCTCCGCCCCACGCGTGCCGAAGCGGTCTATCGCACGCTGACGCTGCTCGACCGCATGGGCCGGCTCGATACCCAGCGGGGCGCCAACACGCTCGCGACGCAGGCGGTCGCCTGGCGCGGCGGCGATCTCGAAGCGCGGATGCTGCGCCTGCTTGCGGACCTGCAGTTCCGCAACAAGTCCTATCGCGAGGGCTTCAGGACGGTGCAGACACTGGCCGAAGCGCATCCGGACAGCAGGGAAGCCTCCGAGGTAGCGGAGAAAGCGCGGATGCAGTTCGCGGATCTCTATCTCAATGGCGAGGCCGATGCCATGCCGCCGGTCGAGGCGCTCAGCCTCTACTACGACTTCCAGAACCTTACGCCCGCCGGCGCCCGCGGCGACGAGATGGTGCGCAATCTGGCGCGGCGCCTGGTCGAGGTCGACCTGCTCGACCAGGCCGCGAACCTGCTCCAGTACCAGGTGGACAATCGGCTCGACGGCGCGGCACGCGCCCAGATCGCCGCGGACCTGGCCGTCATCTATCTCGCCGGCCGCAAGCCGGCCGAGGCACTCGATGCGCTGCGCGCGACCATGGTGGCCGGCATGCCGCCCGCTCTCGAACGCCAGCGCCGCATTCTCGGCGCCCGCGCCCTGATCGATTCCAACCGGCTCGAACTCGCGCTCGACGTCCTCAAGCGCATGGACGGGCACGATGCCGACCTGTTGCGCGTTCAGGCGCAATGGCAATCCAAGCGCTACCAGCAGGCGGCCGAAACGCTCGAGCGCCTGCATCTGGCGGAGTACGGAGAGAAGGATCTGGCGCAGTCCGCGCGCCGGGACATCCTGAAGGCGGCGGTGGGCTTCGTGCTGGCGAACGACTCCATCGGGTCGAGCCGCCTGCGCGAGCGGTTCGGGCAGGCGATGTCGGAGACGCCGCAATGGCCGCTGTTCGATTTCCTGACCACGAAGGTGCAGGCGGACAGCCTCGAATTCCGCAAGGCGGCCGAGGAGGTCGCCGACGGCGATACGTTGAGTGCGTTCCTGTCGGCCTACAGCAGGACCTACGGGGCGGAAGGGGCGCTGACCCCGGACAAGGCAGCGCCGGCCGCGGACGCCTGAAACGCTTAGAGGCTGTACGCTTTCATCGCGGTTCCATCACGACAGCGGGTAGGCCAGGCGTCCGTCAGGTTCCGGCGAAGCTGCGCACCAGCGAGCCCGCGACCAGGTGCCAGCCGTCCACCAGCACGAAGAAGATCAGCTTGAACGGCAGCGAAACGATGACCGGCGGCAGCATCATCATGCCCATCGACATCAGCACCGATGCCACGATCATGTCGATCACGATGAACGGGATGAACAACAGGAACCCGATCTCGAAGGCGCGCCGCAACTCCGATATCATGAAGGCCGGCACCAGCACCTGGAGGGGCAGGGCGGCCGGCTCCTCCGGCGGCTCGGTCCGCGACAGGTCGATGAACAGTTCCAGGTCCTCCTCACGCACATTGGCGCGCATGAAGGTATGGACGGGCTCAGCCGCCTGGTCGAACGCTTCTGTGATCTCGATGTCTCCGGCAATCAGCGGTGCCACGCCCTGATCGTAGGACTGCTGCAGCGTCGGGCCCATCACGAAGGCCGTGAGAAAAAGCGCCAGCGAGATCATCACCGAGTTCGGCGGCGCTGTCTGCAGGCCGATGGCCGTGCGCAGAAGTGACAGCACAACCACGATCCGCGTGAAGCTGGTAACCATCACCAGGATCGACGGCGCGAGCGCGAGAACGGTAACCAGCCCGATGAGCTGGATCGCCCGCTCGGTCAGCGTGGAGTCGTCGCCGAAGTCGATGGACAGGTCCTGCCCGAAAGCCAGGGCAGGAACCAGGATGAAACCGAGAGCGAGCACAACCCGCAGAAAGGCACCGCTTTTGAAAAATGCCCTAACGCTATGCGCCGGCTTCACTTTCGGTCTTGCGGGTGTCTGCACTTTCGTCGCCGCTGGTCCTGTCGTCCGCCGTGTCGATAACCGGTTCCTCCGGCGCGGTGTCGGCGGTTTGTGCAGACTTTCTAGCTGAGTCGGCCTCGCTGGCCGCATCATTGTTGGAATCGGGCGCCGAAGGTTGGGGATGAAGCTCCGGCTCCACCCGCTGTTGCTGCCGCATCAATCCGGTGTGCCGCAGCGACGTGGGCCGCGACGCGCTCCCCGGCTCGGCTGAGTCGTCGCCTGCTGCAGGGGTGCCCAGGTCCGGCTCCTTCGTGCGTGTGGCCGCCGCAACGGCCGCCGCCGCTGCATCGGGTTCGCCGCGCACGGGCTGTTGTGCAGGGGCCGGTGCGCCCCGGCGGCGCGGCCGCCGCGCCGTCGCGGGTTCGGCCGGTGGGGTGATCCCCGTTTCCACTACCACTTCATGGGATCCGCCGACGATGACCAGGTGCTCCACGTCGTCGCGGCGGACTAGAACGAGCTGGCGTTTGGAATCGATCGGCGCGGAATCGATCACCGAAAGCCGGCGATTGCGTCCGCGTCCCACCTTTCCGGTCGCGTTGAACAGGAGCTTGAGAGCCCACAGGCCCAGAACGATGAGCACCAGCACGACGCCGAGTGCCAGGACGACCGTGATGATCGTGTTTTCGGAGCCTCCGAAAAGGCCAGTAAATAAGCTCACGCGTGCCCTCCGCCGCCTAGAGCGTTTTCAGAACAAGTGGATGCCACTTGTTCGGTTCGAAAACGCGACCACTCAAAAACTTAGACCTTCCGTTCTGACTCGATCAGAACGGAAAATGCTCTGGGTACCCACTCTCGGTGCCGCCGCTGCGGCAATCGTTGCCTACCATAAAGCGCGGAATGTGCAAATTGCGGGGCGGAAACGGGCCTGAGATCGATCTATTAACATGTTGTTAACCATCGCTAGGCAGCATTTGCCCGGTATGAACAGGGAGTCGGATCATGGGAATCGGCGATCTGCAGGTGTTTTCCGCACTCAAGCAGAAGATGCAGTGGCATCAGACACGCCAGGGTCTGTTGGCCGACAATGTCGCCAACGCCGACACGCCGGGCTACAAGGGCCGCGACCTCGCGCAATTCGACTTTGCCGACCATGTCAGCGGCCAATCGCGGGCACAAGTGACCATGGCGGCCACCCAGCCGAGCCACTACGCGATCCAGGCCGGCAACACGGACGGCTTCGCCCCCAGGACGATGAACAGTTTCGAGATCACGCCGGAAGGGAACGGCGTGACCCTCGAGGACGAGATGATGAAGGTCGCGTCCAACCAGATGGATTACCAGGCCGCGACGACGCTCTACACCAAGTCGATGCGCGTTCTGCGCACGGCTCTGGGACGCACGTAAGGTGGTGACAGGCAATGAGTGAGTTTCTCAGTTCCCTTCGCATTTCCGCCACCGGCATGCATGCGCAGAGCACCCGCATGCGGGTGCTCGCGGAAAATATAGCCAACGCCGATTCGGCGGCCAAGTCCCCCGAGGCCGACCCGTACCGGCGGAAGATTCCGACCTTCAAGGCCGAGTACGACAAGGAACTCGGCGGCCACAAGGTCGAGATCGGCCGCATGTCCTACGACCTGTCCGACTTCGACCGCCGCTACGAACCCGGGCACCCCGCTGCCGACGAGAGCGGCTATGTGCGCTACCCCAACGTCAACTCGCTCGTCGAAATGATGGACATGCGCGAGGCCCAGCGCAGCTACGAGGCCAATCTCAACGTCGTCAGCTCCACGCGGCAGATGGTTGGGCGCACGCTCGATATCCTGCGCGGCTGATTTTTCCCAAAAGGCATAAGAGAGCGATTCGACAATGACCACGCCATTCTCCGCCGCGACCGCTGCCTATGGGCAGGCCCAGAACCTGATCACCCAACGCGCATCCACAACACCCGACCCGCAGGCCAGCCAGCCCGCAGGAGGCCCGGATTTCAAGGAGATGGTGGCCGAGAACGTCCAGAACGTCGTCGAGCAGGGCAACAGGACCGATCAGCTGACGGTGGACATGGTCAACGGCAACGCTAACGTGGTGGACGTCGTCACCGCCGTCTCGGAAACCGAAATGGCCATCGAGAGCATCGTCACGGTGCGCGACAAGGTCATTCAGGCCTACGAGAAGATCATGCGGATGCCGATCTAGAGCGTTTTCAGAACAAGTGGATACCACTTGTCCGGTTCGAAAGCGCGACCACTCAAGAAACTGGAGCTTCCGCTCTGGTCCGATCAGAACGGAAAATGCTCTGGAACGGCATCCGGGCAGGAGTTAGCGAAAAGGTGACCGCCAGCGAGGTTCTCGATATCGCCCGCGACGGCATATGGGTGCTGATCATCGTGGCGTCCCCCATGATGATCGTCGGCCTTGTCGTCGGCGTCATCATCGCCCTGTTCCAGGCGCTGACCCAGATCCAGGAAATGACCCTGGTCTTCGTTCCGAAGATCCTGGCCATCTTCGTGACCATGCTCGTTGCGCTGCCCTTCATGGGCGCCACCATGAACGGCTACATGAACCGGATCGTCGACTTGATCGTCACCGGCGGCTGATCGTCATGGTGCTGGGGGGCGGCAAATGACCATCGGCCTCGACTGGCTGCCCCAGACGGCCTATCTCTACTTGCTCATCTTCGCGCGCGTCGGCACCATGCTGATGATCGTGCCCGCCCTCGGCGAGACGATGATTCCCACGCGCATGCGCCTCTCCTTCGCGCTGTTGTTCACCCTCGTCCTGTTTCCGCTGGTCTCGAGCGAGCTTCCGCCCTTCGCCGCGAACAACCTGCTGCAGGTGCTGCAACTGGTCTTTCACGAGGTCGCGGTCGGCCTGATCCTTGGCGGTATCTCGCGGCTCATCATCTCGGCGGTCCAGGTCGCCGGCGCCACCATCGCCTTCCAGATCGGCCTCAGCCTCGCCCAGACGGCCGACCCGACCCAGGAGGGCGTGCAGGGCGCGCTGATCGGCAATTTCCTGTCGATCGTCGGGCTCACGCTGATCTTCGCCACCGACATGCACCATCTTATCCTCGCCGGGATCCACGACAGCTACTCGGTCTTCTCGCCTGCGGCGCCGCTCATGTTCGGCGACGCGGCCCAGCTGGCCGTACAGACCGTGGCGAGCGCCTTCGGCATCGGCGTGCAGCTTGCGGCGCCCTTCATCGTCTTCGGGTTGATCTTCTATCTGGGCCTGGGGCTTCTCGCGCGCCTCATGCCGCAGGTGCAGGTCTTTTTCGTCGCCATGCCGGCCAACATTGGCATCGGGCTTTTGCTCATGGCCCTGCTGCTGACCATGATGATGGGCTGGTACCTTTCCCATGTCGAGGAGCACTTCACCATGCTGCGGGGTGGGCTGTAGGTGGCTGACGATCAACCCGACAAGTCGGAGAAGACCGAGGATCCGACCCAGAAAAAGCTCGAGGACGCGCAAAAACGCGGTGACGTCGTAAAGAGCCAGGAGGTGACGACCTGGTTCATGATCTTCGGCTCGACATTGCTGTTCGCCCTGATGGCCCCCATGGCGAGCGGGCACGTGGTCCGCAGCCTCGAATACTTCGTCGCCAACGCCGACCGCCTCGAGGTTGGCGGTCCCGGACTCGGCCCCGTCATGGAAGGGCTCGCCTGGTCCGTCCTCGTGCCCACGCTGCTGCCGCTCAGCGCGCTCATGCTCGCCGCCGTCGCCGCCAACCTCGTTCAGCACCAGCCGGTGCTTTCGGTCGACCCCATCAAGCCCAAGCTGTCGAAGATCTCGCCGATCCAGGGCTTCAAGCGCCTTTTCTCCCTCGAGGCGCTGGTCAATTTCGCCAAGGGCATGGTCAAGCTCGGCGTCGTGGGCGCGGTGATGTTCTTCGTCATGTGGCCCGAGCGCGCGCGGCTCGACACCATGATGACCATGGACGCGAACCTGATCCTGGTCACCTTCCAGCAGCTCGGCGTCAAGCTCCTCGTCGCCACGCTCATGGTGGTCACCGTCATCGCGGTCGGCGACTACATGTACCAGCGCTACAAGTGGTGGGAGCGCCAGAAGATGACGATGAAGGAGGTGCGCGACGAGCACAAGCAGATGGAGGGCGATCCCCAGGTCAAATCGCGCATCCGCCAGCTGCGCCAGCAGCGCGCCCAGAAGCGCATGATGGCCTCGGTTCCGGAGTCGACCGTGGTCGTCACCAACCCGACCCACTACGCCGTCGCGCTCAAGTACGACGAATCGATGGAGGCGCCGATGTGCGTTGCCAAGGGGCAGGATGCCGTCGCCCTGCGCATCCGCGAGATGGCGCGCGAGCATGACGTGCCCATTGTCGAGAATCCGCCGCTGGCCCGGGCTCTGCACGGCAGCGTCGACATAGACGGGACGATCCCCGTGGAGCACTTCAAGGCCGTCGCCCAGGTCATCGGCTACGTCATGCGCCTCAAGTCGCGCCGCGCCTGGCAGTCCTGATGCCGGGAGCCTTTTGCCCGATTCCCCATGGTGCTATGACATCATCAGGGGGCGGGAAAGGCTGGATATCTGGGCGGGGCCTCCGCAACAGGCTACCCAAGCCCGCAACCCATTTGGTAGGACTTTCCCGAAGGCTGATTCGAGCGGGCTTTCGCGGCGCCCGGACAAGACGAAGTGAGCGCGCATGGCAGTTTCGCCACTCAACGAGGATCACTATCCCGAGCCGGTCGTCTCCCGCGCCTCGGAGGGCTCCGGTACGTGGCGCGTCGTTGTGCTCGCGCTGGTTTTCGTCGCCGCTGCCGCCGGTATCTCCTATTACGGCGACCGCCTTCCGCCCGAGACCATGCTGATCGTGCTCGGCGTGCTGGCGGTGGTGGGCGTATTCTCCATCTTCGCCTTCGCGGCGGGGCTGTTCCGCATCGCGGGGGGCGGTGAAAAACGCACGCTCAGCCGCGCCATGGTCGACAGCCTGCCGTTCGGCGCCGTCGTCGCCGAGCGCGAGGGCAAGATCATCTATGCCAACGCGCGCTATGCGCAGTTCATGGAAGGCGGGGCGAACGCCATGCCCGTCGGCGTGCCGCGCCTGTTCGCCAATCTCTCCGAGGCGAGCGAGGCCGTCTATCGTCTCTCTCGCGCTGCACGCGACGGCCGTCCGGCGACGGAGGATATCCGCCTCACGCGCCCCCTCGGCGCCCCGCAGGGCGAAACCGACGGCACGGCGAACTGGTATCGCGTTTCGGTACGGTCCCTGCCGCGGATCGACGGCGCCGCCAGGGCGCTGGTGATGTGGTCCATCGAGGATATTTCCCGCGACCGCGAGAACCAGGAGAACATCTTCCTCGAGCTCCAGCGGGCCATCGACTATCTCGATCACGCGCCGGCCGGCTTCTTTTCCGCCGACGCCAAGGGCCGTATCCAGTACATCAACTCAACGCTCGCCGACTGGCTGGGCTACGATCTCGCCGAGTTCGAGTCCGGCTCGCTTTCGATGCGCGACATCGTGCGCGGTGACGGCGCCAGCCTTCTCATGGGCGGGCGCAGCGACGGGGAAATCCGGACCGAGATCATCGATATCGACCTCGTGCACCGCAACGGCACCAGCATGCCCGTGCGCCTCATGCACCGCGCCGCGCGGCTGGCCGAGGGCGAACTGGGTGAAACGCGCACGCTCGTTCTCGACCGCACCGAAGGTGTCGACACCGAGGAAGAACTGCGCGCCGCCGAGGTCCGCTTCTCGCGCTTTTTCAACGACACGCCCTTCGCCATCGCCACCCTCGACGGGGAAGGGCGCATCGTGCGCACCAACGCCCCCTTCACCCGCATCTTCGGCGTCGATGCCGGCGAGCGCGCCGTCGAGGGCCAGTACCTGTCGCGCATGATCGACGATGAGCACCGCGAGGCGTTCATCGCCGCCATCGGCGATGCCCGCGCCATGCGCTCCGACATCGCGCCCATCGACGTCATGCTCAACCAGAACGGCGAAATCGCGGCGCGCCTCTATGTCACCAATTCCGAGCGCAAGGAAGGCTCTGACGAAAGCGTCATCGTCTACGCCCTCGACATGACCGAGCAGCGCAAGCTCGAGGCCCAGTTCGCCCAGGGCCAGAAGATGCAGGCCGTCGGCCAGCTCGCCGGCGGCGTGGCGCACGACTTCAACAACGTGCTCACGGCCATCATCGGCTTTTCCGATCTGCTCCTGCTCAAGCACAAGGCGACCGACCCCTCCTTCTCGGACATCATGTCGATCAAGCAGAGCGCCAACCGCGCCGCGGGCCTGGTGCGCCAGCTTCTCGCCTTCTCGCGCCGCCAGACGCTGCGCCCGCAGGTGCTCGAGATCCCCACGCACATCGACGATCTCACGGTGCTCCTCAAGCGCCTGATCGGCGAGCAGATCAATCTCGACGTCGAGCACGGTCACGATATCTGGCCGGTGCGTGCGGACCTCGTCCAGCTCGAGCAGGTCATCATCAACCTTGTGGTCAATGCCCGCGACGCCATGCCGGACGGCGGCGAGATCATCCTGCGCACGCGCAACGTCACCGAGCAGGAGGCGGAGGGCTTCGACTACCGCGGCATGCCGCCGGCCGACTACGTGCAGATCGAGGTCGCGGACAAGGGCACCGGCATCGACCCGGAAAACCTCGAGAAGATATTCGACCCGTTCTTCTCCACCAAGGATCTCGGCAAGGGCACGGGCCTC
>CAZNHG010000012.1:0-710 GCA_964572555.1 uncultured Devosiaceae bacterium
TTACCCTCGGTCAGCGTCCCCGTCTTGTCGACGATGAGGGTGTCGACACGGGCGAATCGCTCCAGCGCTTCGGCATCGCGGATGAGAACACCCGCCTGGGCGCCCCGCCCGGCGGCGGTCATGATCGACATCGGCGTCGCCAGGCCCAGCGCGCACGGGCAGGCGATGATCAGCACCGAAACGGCAGCGACAATGGCATAGGCCATACTCGGAGCCGGCCCGAGGATGGACCAACTGATAAAGGCGATGATCGCCACCAGCACCACGGCCGGCACGAAATAGCCCGCGACCGTGTCCGCGAGCCCCTGGATGGGTGCGCGCGAACGCTGAGCCTTGGCAACCATCTCGACGATTTGGGAAAGCACCGTGTCCGCTCCGACATTCTCGGCGCGCATGACCAGCGTGCCGTTGCTGTTGAGCGTACCGCCGGTAACGCTGTCGCCTTCCGCCTTCTCCACTGGCACCGGTTCGCCCGAGATCATGGATTCGTCGACCGATGAGTGACCCTCGGTGACCGTGCCGTCGACGGGCACGCTCTCGCCGGGGCGCACACGCAGCAGATCGCCGGCCTGGACCTCGTCGAGCGGCACATCGGATTCGTGGCCCTCGGAGTCGATCCGCCTCGCCGTTTTAGGTGCCAGGTCGAGTAGGGAGCGGATTGCCGAGCCAGTCCGCTCCCGGGCGAGCAATTCCAGGACCTGCCCGAGAAA
>CAZNHG010000012.1:720-14159 GCA_964572555.1 uncultured Devosiaceae bacterium
CACTACCGAGTAACCGTAGGCGGCGCCCACGCCTATGCCGATCAGCGTCCACATGTTCGGGCTGCGGTTGAGAAACGACGTCCATGCGCGCTTGAAGAACGGAATGGCCGCCCACAGAACGACAGGGGTCGCGAGCGCCAGCTCGATCCACACCGACAGGCGTTCGCCGATCCACTCGCGCAGCGGCAATCCAACCATCGGACTCATAGCGATGATGAACAGTGGAACCGCCAGAACGGTGCTGACCCAGAAACGCCGGGTGAAATCGACGAGCTCGGGGTTCGGGCCCTCGTCACCCGTGGGGACACCCATCGGCTCCAGCGCCATGCCGCATTTCGGGCAATCGCCGGGCTTGTCGCTGACGATCTCCGGGTGCATCGGGCACGTGTATTTCGTTCCCTCCGGCATCGGCTCGGGGGCGGGGCGGTCGCCGAGATAGGCATCGGGGTCGGCCTCGAACTTGTCCATGCACCCTTGTGAGCAGAAATAGAAGCGCTCGCCCGCGTGCTTGGCCATGTACTTCGCGGTGGAACGGTCGACCGACATGCCGCATACCGGGTCCTTGGCGGTGAGATAGCTCTCGGGGTCGGCCTGGAATTTCTCCCGGCATCCGTCGGAGCAGAAATGATAGGTGTGCCCGTTATATACTGCCAGCGGCTTGTTCGCCGCGGGGTCCACGGTCATCCCGCAAACGGGGTCGCGCACGACGGCGTCGTCCCCGATTTCATGGCTGTGGTGGTGATGTGTCGTGTGCTCGCTCATGCGGGCCTCCGTGCCCCGGTGTTCACTCATCGGGCAATGCATATGGACCTTCCAGCAACTGGAAGGTCAAGTGACGTTTTACAATGTTCGTTCAGGTCGCGGTCAAGACGGTACCGGCCCGTGGAATGTCGGCCAGCACGCTGAGCAGCAGCCAGTCGGGAAAGGCCCGGCACAGTGCGGGCGGCCCATGCAGGTCGAGCTGGCCTTGCGCGATGGCCCGGCGGATGGCGATGTCACCATACCATATGTGCGTGAGCGTCCGGGCATTGGTAGCCACGAACAGGTCGACCTCGTGTCCGGGGTCGACGATACAGAACTCGACGCCCTCATTGTTGCCGATCAACCACCAGTAGCGCCTGTTGCGCGGCTGATCGCTCAACTCGAAGCGCACCACCGTCCATGTGGCGGGCAGCGCTTCCAGGTCGATCCGGCGCTCCATGTCGAGCATGATCACGTCCGGATCGACGTCCACATCCTCCAGGATGTCCGGCATCCACCGCTTGCCCCATTCGCCCAGCGCCCGGATGGCGGGCAGCAGATCATGCCCGGCGCGCGTCAGCCGGTAGGTCGTGCCGTCCGCCGTTACCTCGCGGACCAGGATATTCGCCTGTTCCAGCGTTTTGAGCCGGCGCGAGAGCAGGGACGGCGACATGCGTGGCACGCCGCGATGAATCTGGTTGAACCGGCATGACCCGAACAGCAATTCGCGCAGAATGAGCGGCGTCCAGCGCTCACCGACCACCTCGGCGGCCTTGGCCAGGGGACAGAACTGTCCGTATCCACTCATGATCCCAATGTAGGCCCGCCTGTTCCGCAACGCCACTACAGATTGTGGAGTTGAGCTCCCGCGGTCCCGCGCGACATCGTCCGGAGCGCACAACGCAAGGAGGATAACATGGATATCGCCATCGATACGGACCAGGCCATAGCCCGCCACTATGCCGACGGTTCCCTCACCGCAAGGGTCGATGCCGCGCTGGCAAGCGTGGCCGCGCCCGACGCGGTCCTCAGGGAAGAGGATATAAGCGGGCTCGACCAGTTTCACACCGGTGGCCTGCTTGCCACCCAGACCCTCGCGCCGCACATGCAGCTCGCCAAGGGCCAGGCCGTGCTCGACATCGGTTGCGGGCTGGGCGGACCGGCGCGCTATCTCGCCCGGCATTTCGGCTGCCGGATGACCGGCGTCGATCTGACGCCGGAATACGTTGCCATTGCCGGCAGCCTGAACGAACGGCTGGGCGAGCCCGACGCCGTGGACTTCGTGACCGGCAGCGGCCTCGATCTGCCCTTCGATGCGGGGCGCTTCGACCGGGCCTACATGCTGCATGTCGGCATGAACATCGCCGATAAGCACCGCCTGTGCGCCGAGACGGCCCGCGTGCTCAGGCCGGACGGGCTGTTTATCGTCTATGATCTGATGCTGAGCGGCGAGGGTGATCTGAGCTTTCCGGTTCCCTGGGCGTCGCGGCCGGAGATGTCGTTCGTCGAACCGCCCGAAACCTATCGCGCCGCCCTGACCGCCGCCGGGTTCGACATCGAGGCGGAGAATGATCATCGGGAGTTGGGGCTTGAGCACCTTGAAACGATGCGGGCGCGCACCGCCGAGTTCGGGCCGCCGACCCTCGGGATTCACCTTCTTCTCGGCCCCGAGACGCCGACGAAGATCGGCAATCTGATTGCGATGCTGCAGGAAGGGTTGCTCACGCCGGTCGAGATGGTCGCCCGAAGGAAATAGGCAAGACACTATCATTCTCCTATTGACCTGTAGGCGAAATCCTATAGGCATGCGGGAATGAGTGATACCAAGTCTTTTGCCAACGCCGTCGAGGCGTTTCTGAACCAGCACAACTGGACGCCGACGCGGTTCGGCCGCGAGATCGCGGGCGATCCGCTTTTTGTCTTCGATCTGCGCGAGGGGCGCGAGCCGCGCTCCGACACGCGCAAACGGATATCCAAGGCCATGCGTGAATATGCCGAAAGCGGCCAGTTGCCGCCCCTGCGTATCGGTGTGGCGGGCCTGGGCACGGTTGGCGCCTCGCTCGTCTCCATCCTGCAGACCGATGCCGCCGACATCGAACGCAAGCTCGGTCGCCGTCTCGAGGTCACGGCCGTCGCTGCCCGCTCCCGCTCGCGCGAGCGCGGCATCGAGATGTCTGGACTGACCTGGTTCGACGACGCGGTGGCGCTCGCCCGGTCCGATGAAATCGACATGTTCGTCGAACTCATCGGTGGCGAGGATGGCCCGGCCCGCGCCGCGGTCAGCGCCGCCCTCGAACTCGGCCGGCCCGTGGTGACCGCCAACAAGGCGCTGCTCGCCCGGCACGGGGTCGACCTCGCGCGCATCGCCGAGGAATTCGGTGCCCAACTCGGCTTCGAGGCGGCGGTGGCCGGCGGCATTCCGGTCATCAAGACCTTGCGCGAGGGACTGGGCAGTGCCCGGATCACCCGCGTCTACGGCATCATGAACGGCACCTGCAACTATATCCTCACGCGCATGGGGGAGGAGGGAATTTCGTTTGCGGACTGCCTCAAGGACGCTCAGTACCTCGGCTACGCCGAGGCCGATCCTACGTTCGACGTGGCCGGATTCGACACGGCCCACAAGCTGGCGATCATCACCAGCCTTTGTTTCGAGTGCGAGATTGCCGCCGACGAGATTCATGTCGAGGGCATCAACACGATTTCGCAGGCCGATATCCGGGTTGCGGCCGATCTCGGCTACAAGATCAAGCTCCTCGGGATCGCTCAGCGCTCCTCCGAAGGCGTCGAGCAGCGCGTGCACCCCACGCTGGTGCCCAAGGGCAGCGCCGTGGCGGGGGTCGATGGCGTGCTCAACGCGGTCGCGCTCGAGACCAACCACGTGCCCGAACTCATCCTCGCGGGACCGGGCGCCGGTGGATCGGCCACGGCCTCGTCGGTGCTCTCCGATATCCTCGACATCGCCCGCGGCAACCGCGTACCGCCCCTCGGCGTGCCCTCCAGTGAACTCGAGCCCTACAAGCGCGCCCCCATGCGCGCGCATGAGGGCGGCTACTATGTCCGCTTCAACGCCCGGGACATTCCCGGTGCGCTGGCCAATATCGCCACACGCATGGGCGAACACGACATCTCCATCGAAAGCGTCATCCAGCGCCCCGATCTCACCGCCGAGGACCTGCCCAAGACCGAGGAGACGACGCGCACCATCGTGCTGATCACGCACGAAACGCTGGAGAAGAACGTGCGCCAGGCGCTCGAGCAGATCGTCGGGGACGGCTCGGTCATCGGCCAGCCCCAGCTCATTCGCATTGAGAAACTGTGATTGAGGCCTCGACCTTTACCAGCGAAACGGCTTAGGTCGGGGCCATGCAGTTCGAAGAAGGCTATTTCCTCAATGTGGCCCAGTCGGTCAGCGGCAAGGCATGGCGCGACCGGCTCGATCTCGCCGCCTCCCGTACGGCCACGGCGATCAGCCAGCAAACGGGCCTGAGCGAGATCGTCGCGCGCATCATGGCGGCGCGCGGCGTGGAGATCGACGAGGCGGAAACCTTCCTTGAACCCACCATCCGTGCGCTGATGCCGGACCCGTCCACCTTGACCGCGATGGACGAAACGGCCGCGCGCCTCGCCGACGCCGTCGTCAACCGCGAGACGATCGCCTTTTTCGGCGACTACGACGTCGACGGCGCCTGCTCCTGCGCGCTGATGGCGCGCTTCTGTGCCGCCTTCGGCATGCAGCCGGAAATCCACATTCCCGACCGCATTTTCGAGGGGTACGGGCCCAACATCGCGGCCATGGACAAGCTCATCGACGGCGGTGCGAGCCTGATCGTCACGCTCGATTGCGGCACGACGAGCGACGAGCCCATCGCTCACGCCCGGGAGCGGGGTGCCGATGTGCTCGTCATCGACCACCACCTCTCCGAACACGACCTGCCGCCCGCGACAGCGCTGGTGAACCCCAACCGGCCCGACGACGTGTCGGGGCTGGGGTACATGTGCGCGGCCGGGGTAACCTTCATGACTCTCGTCGCGGTCAACCGGGAGCTGCGCCAACGCGGCCAGGCCGGCCTGCCGGACCTGATGGCGCTGATCGATCTCGTGGCGCTCGGTACGGTTTGCGACGTGGTGCCCCTGACCGGCCTCAACCGCGCCTTTGTGCGCCGTGGGCTCGATATCATGCGCAAGGGCAGCAACCCCGGCATCTCGGCGCTGGCGCTGGCCGCCCGGGTCAGCGGGCCGCTCAATCCGTATCATCTCGGTTTCCTGATCGGTCCGCGAATCAATGCCGGCGGGCGCATCGGGGATGCGGCCCTCGGCACGCGGCTGCTGGCGACCAATGACGAGCATGATGCCATGACTATCGCCGCGCGGCTCGATGAACTGAACACCGAGCGGCAGCGCATCGAGGTCGAGGCGGTGGAGGAGGCAGCAGCGGCTGCCGAGGCGGAAATCGGGGACGGGGAGGGACCGCCCGTGCTCGTTCTCGCCTCCGAGAACTGGCACCCCGGCGTCGTCGGTCTCGTCGCGGCGCGCCTGCGCGAACGCTTCGACCGGCCCGTCTTCGCCGTGGCTGTGGGGCGCGACGGCAAGGGAACGGGATCGGGCCGCTCCATGCCTGGGGTCGACCTGGGCGCTGCCGTCATCGCGGCGGTGGAATCGGGAGTGATTCCCAAGGGGGGCGGGCACGCCATGGCGGCGGGCGTGACGCTGGAGCAGGGGCACATCGGCGATTTTCGTGCCTATCTGGCTGATGCGCTGGGCGATGCCGTGGCCCATGCCCGCGCCCGCATTTCGGTCAATATCGACGCGGCGATCACCGCCCGCGCCGCAACACCCGATTTCGTTCACCTGATCGAAAAGGCCGGCCCGTTCGGGTCGGGGAACGCCACTCCCGTCTTCGCGTTTCCCGGCCACAAGGTGAAGTTTGCCGATGTCGTGGGCCAGGGCGGACATGTGCGCTTCCAGCTCGCCGCCGCCGACGGCGCCCGCATCAAGGGAATCGCTTTCCGCGCCGCCGACACGCCGCTCGGCCAGCTCCTGCTCGATGCGCGCGACGACCGGCCCTTGCACATATGCGGCACCATCGGTATCGATCACTGGCAGGGACGCGAACAGGTCCAGCTCCGGGTCATCGACGCGGCGCAGCCCTGAGCGTTCCCCCTCCATCTGCATGGTTTTTTGGCATTGAGAGCCTTTAAACTCGCTCTTGAAACTCCATTTCTGGCGAATAAACTACCCGCCGATTTCATTGGGAGGCCCAAACAGAGGACGCCGAGGTCCGCCAACGATGCCATTTGGCATGTGCCCGCACCGGGCATGCGGAGCAGGAAGACGTGCGTTCGGGCATGACTGCACTATGAGCAATAGCGCGCTTCACGACAGGCTGGATTCGCCGGGCATCTTCACCCGGATCGGCTCTTACATCGTTGAGTGGATTGGGACGCGGGCGCTTTCGTCTCCCGAGTACGGTGCGGTGACGGTGATTCTGCCCAACGGACGCAGCCGCACCCTTGGCGACCCGTCGACGGGCGAGCATGCGGTGCTGCGGCTGAACAACCTCAAGGTGATCTGGCAGTGCATGCGCCGCGGCACAGTGGGCTTCGCCGCAGCCTTCATGGACCGCAACTTCGATTGCGACGACCTGACGGCGTTGTTCCGGTTCTTCCTGCAGAACCGCGACATGTTCTATGACGCCAATCCGGGCGTGTTCAAGCGGGCGGCGCACGACCTCGCCTATCATCTGTCGCGCCGGAACACCAAGGAAGGCGCCAGGCAGAACATTTCCGAACACTATGACCTGGGCAACGATTTCTACGGCCAGTGGCTCGACCCCTCGATGACCTATTCCTCGGCCGTGTTCACCTCCGGCGACCAGTCGCTCGAACAGGCACAGCGCGAGAAATACCATCGTGTCGCCGACGCCGCCGGGATTGCCAAAGATTCCACGGTGCTCGAAATCGGCTGCGGTTGGGGCGGCATGGGCGAGACGGTCGCGCGCGACTACAATGCCAACCTCCATGGCATTACCCTGTCGCGCGAACAGCTCGCCTTCGCACAGGAGCGTATCGCCAAACAGGGGCTCGAGGACCGCGCGACCTTCCATTTCGAGGACTATCGCGACACCACCGGCCAGTTCGACCACGTCGTCTCCATCGAGATGATCGAGGCGGTCGGCGAGGAGCACTGGCCGACCTATTTCAAGGCCGTCCATGACCGCCTCAAGCCCGGAGGTACGGCGGCGATCCAGGCGATCACCATCGACGAGGACGCCTTCGAGGAATACCGGGACGGTCCCGACTTTATCCAGCGCTACATCTTCCCCGGCGGTATGCTGATGACCAAGACGGCCATGCAGGAGCAGGGTGACAATGTGGGCCTGACCCTCGAGGACAGTGAAACCTTCCGCCTCTCCTACGCCCGCACGCTGCGCCTGTGGCGCGAGCGTTTCCTCGAACGCTGGCCGATGATCAAGCCGCTCGGCTACGACGAACATTTCCGCCGCAAGTGGGTCTATTACCTGTGCTACTGCGAGGCCGGGTTCATCGAGGGCAATATCGACGTCGGGATCTACACCTACCGACGGGGTGACTGAGAGGCCGAGGTTTGCGTGCAGTCCCGACTCGAAGCCCGGGCTGGCTCGTTTCCACATCTGGCACCCCGGATCAGGTCCGGGGTGATGGCAGCAGGTGGGGCTACTGCCTCAGCCGACCCTGCGACTGCATCATTCCCCTGCAATGGGAATCCAATGGCGGTGCCTTCGCGTGGGTATCCTCAAACAACAAAAACCCCGCCGGCTTGCGCCGCGAGGCTCCATGCACTCTCACCTGCAGGAGAAGAAAGGAAACTGGCACGCCCAACGGGACTCGAACCCGTGTTTTCGCCGTGAGAGGGCGATGTCCTAGACCGCTAGACGATGGGCGCCTACCAGTTCCTTCGTGTGCGCCTATACCACAAAAAATGTGGTACGCCCAACGGGAATCGAACCCGTGTCTCCGCCGTGAAAGGGCGGTGTCCTGGACCTCTAGACGATGGGCGCCCAAGGCACGGAGGTCCGTATAGGGATGTTGTCCGGTCAGTGCAAGTCCGTTTGCGTGCCGCGGGCGGATTTTTCCATGACACGACGGGGCAAGGGTGCCGGTCAGCACCCCGACCAGGTCACCGGACGGTCGTAGCCGCGCGGGCGCGAACGAGTGTCGACGTGGATGAACTTCCGGCCGGGATAGCAGCCCAGGCCACCGACGAGATGGCTGCGCATGGCGAAGGCGATGAGTTTGCGCTTGGGCACACCCGGAATATAGAAGTCCGCCGCCATGCACTTCGTGTGATAGCTGTTGTCGGCCCCGCCAACCGATGCGTTGTGCCAGGGGGTGCGATAGCCCGAACTCATCACAACCTTCTTGCCGAAAAAGCCCTCGAAATCCCAGATCAGCAGGCGCAGGCCCGGCGACAGGCACAGCGTGTTGACGTTGTCGCTCGAGACGTAGACGCCGAGGTTCGAGGTGTAGGCGTTGTATTCGGAACCCGATCCGTCCGCGAAGATCGTCATCGGCGCGCAGGCCGAAATGGCCAGCGGCAGGCACAGAGCCAGGGCGATGAAGGGGCGCGTGATGGTACGAACAAGACTCATGGACGTCGCTCTCCGGCCCGCTCGGCCGGGCATTCCGGCGCCGAGGGCCATCCTGCGTTGGGCTGAAGTCCATAAAATTAGAACAATGTCGCTAACCGCGCGCTAACTGGCACGGTTAGCAAGACGTTAACGTTGGGCTGGTGCAACCGGACAAAAGAAGGGGTCAGCCGGGACGGCTGACCCCTTGATGCTCACGGCCGCAGCCAGAGCCCGCGGCGGTGATGCCGGCGCCCTACCAGCTGCCGGTATTCTCCATCGAAGCCCAGGGTTCCTTGGCGGGTAGGGCATCTCCCTCCTGGATCAGCTCGACCGAAATGCCGTCCGGCGAGCGCACGAAGGCCATGTGACCGTCGCGGGGCGGGCGGTTGATGGTCACGCCCATGTCGGAGAGGTGCTGGCACAGCGCGTAGATGTCCTTCACCTTGTAGGCGAGATGGCCGAAATTGCGGCCGCCCGAGTATTCCTCCGGATCCCAGTTGTAAGTGAGTTCGACCTCGCCGCCCTCGTCGCCGGGCGCGCGCAGGAAGATCAGCGTGAAGCGGCCCTTCTCGTTGTCGGCGCGCCGGACTTCCTCGAGTCCGAGCCCGTCGCAGTAGAACCTGAGACTGTCGTCGATGTCGCTCACGCGCACCATTGTGTGCATATACTTCATGGGCTCTCCCCTTGGATGCTTCGATGCAATAGACTTGGCGGGTATTGTTGTCGGACGCATAGCAAATGCGCCGCCGAAACCGCAATGCTTGCAGTCGATTGCGGCACACGCGAGTTACCCACAAACAATTTTGTAAGGACTCCTTAACTTTTTGCCATGAATCGGCCAAAGTAAGCTAGAGTGTAATGTGTTCCTCGCGTGCGGCGAGGCCGAGTACGAAGAGGCGTACGATATGGGGGCGAAATACACACCAGACGGCGATGAGCCAGCGGCCCGCACCTCAGAGGGAAGTGCGCAGTCCACTGACAAGCAGGCGAACGCGCCTGAGGGTGATCTCGACGTCATCGAGATTACGGGCACCATCAAGTGGTTTGATGTCGCCAAGGGGTTCGGGTTTATCGTTCCGGAAAACGGTATGCCGGACGTGTTGCTGCACGTGACCTGCCTGCGCCGCGACGGCTACCAGACCGCCTACGAGGGTGCCCGCGTCGTGTGCGAGGCGCTATCGCGCCCCGGCGGGCTCCAGGCCTTCCGCATCCTGTCCATGGACGAATCGACCGCCCGGCACCCCTCGCAGATGCCGGCGCCGCGCACCCACGTGGTGGTAGAGCCCACGAGCCAGCTCGAGCGGCTCGAGGTCAAGTGGTTCAATCGCGTGCGCGGCTTCGGGTTCCTCTCCAAGGGCGAGGGGCATCCCGACATCTTCGTTCATATGGAAACGCTGCGGCGCTACGGCCTGACCGAGCTGCGCCCCGGTCAGCACGTGCTGGCGCGCTATGGCGACGGCCCCAAGGGGCTGATGGTCGCCGAGATTCGCCCCGACGGATGGGGCGATGCGCCCTCTTCTCACTAGCCTTGTCTGCTTGCGCTGACTAGATTGCCCGGGCGTTCGCCCCGGGGAGGTTTCATGCGGTCTTTCGGTCTCAAGCTCGTCGTGCTGTTGCTGGTTCTCGTTCCGGTAGCGGCGTGCAGCGGCGAGAACACGGCTGTCCTGCACACGGACGACGGTACCTACAGCTTCGACGTCGAGGTTGCCGATACCGACGAGGAACGCCAGAAGGGGCTGATGTTCCGCCAGGAGCTGGCGGACGAGGAAGGCATGCTGTTCGATTTTCACGAGGAGCGCCAGGTTGCCTTCTGGATGCGCAACACCTTCATTCCGCTCGACATGATCTTCATCGCCGCCGATGGGACGGTGCGCAACGTGCACGCCAATGCGCGGCCGCAGGACCCGACCTCGATTCCCTCCGACGGGCCGGTGCGCTTCGTGCTCGAAATCCCCGGCGGCCGGGCGGCCGAGATCGGTCTCGATGCCGGCGATACGCTGGAGCATCCGCGCGTCGCCGAGTGAGGAGCTTGCCGCGGGCAGGGGGCGTACCTAAATCCATTGGATTGTCGAGGAGGACGCCCCATGACCGACACCCCTGATACCGACGCGCCTGCTGTCCGCATTGTCCCGCCGCTGATCGCGCTCGGTGCCCTCGTCGTCGGCGTTGCCCTGCAATTCGTCTGGCCGCTGCCCAACGGCTTCATGATCCAACCGCCGCTCAGCTACTGGATCGGCGGCATCTTCACCCTCGCCGTTTTCATCGGGCTCGGGCGCTGGGCGATGACGGTGTTCAGGGACAAGGGCGAGGATCCCAAGCCCTGGACGACGGTGCACGGGATCGTCGAGACCGGTCCCTACCGGTTCTCGCGCAATCCCATGTACGTCGCGCTGATCCTGATGGTGCTCGGCTTCGCGGTGCTGCTGAGCAATGTATGGATCCTGGTCTTCACACCGGTCGTGGCGATCATCCTCCGCTACGGGGCCATCAAACCCGAGGAAGCCTATCTTGAGGCGAAGTTCGGCGATGCCTACCGCGCCTACAAGCAACGGGTGCGCCGCTGGCTGTAGGCGGGGCGCTCGAGTGCCGGGCGAAAAAGTGGAATCCGGTTTTCGCTTAACCGACGCGATCACTAAGAATCTAGATCTCGCCGCGCACGTTGGGACGGACCTTCTCGGTGTAAAACGCCGACAGGTCCGCCATGAGGTCCTCCGGCAGCGGCTCGCGCCCGGCGGCCGCAACGTTGTCGATGAGCTGGTCGGGGCGGCTGACGCCGGCAATGATCGTTGACACCGCCGGGTGGTCGAGAATCCAGCGTAGGGCCAGATGTGTCGTGGGCCAGCCCTGCGGCACCTTCGCTTCGAGCTCCCCGGTGAGTTCGACACCGGTTTCGAACGGGATGCCGGCGAACGTCTCGCCCACGTTGAACGCGGCGCCGTCGCGGTTGAAGTTGCGATGATCTTCCTGCGCGAACCGGTGGTCGGCGGCAAACTTGCCCGACAACAGCCCGCTCGCCAGCGGCAGGCGCACGATGATACCCACATCGGCGGCCTGCGCCTTGGGAAGCAGGGTTTCGGCGGCATCCTGGCGATAGATGTTGAAAATGATCTGAAGCGTGGCGAGGCCCTCATGCTCGAGGCACAGAAGGCCTTCCTCGACCGTCTCGACGCTTGCACCCCAGTGACGGATCAGCCCTTCCTGCTGCAGTTCGTCCATCCAGCCAAATATCTCGCCGTCGCGCAGGACCTCAGGGGGCACGCAGTGGAGCTGGGCGAGATCGAGGGTATCCACGCCGATGCGCTTGGCCGACCCTTCGAGGCTGGCCTTCACCCGCGCCTTGGTGTAGCCGTCGGGATAAAGCGCCCCGCTGCGCCCAACTTTAGTGGCGACACGCGTGCCCGGCGCCTGCGGCAGAAAGGCGCCGACGCGATTCTCGCTAAGGCCGGTGCCGTAAACATCGGCGGTGTCCCAGAAGCACACGCCGAGCTCCTTGGCCTTCTCGAGGATCGCACGGGCCCCTTCGTCGCCCATGGCCCCAAAATCGCCGCCAAGCTGCCAGCAGCCCAGCCCGATCTCCGATACCTCGTAGCCGGTCTTGCCCAGTCGCCGCGTCTGCATGATCTCTCCTGCCTCCTCAGATGAACGATAATCCGCTGGCGCGCACCCTATGGCCGGGGGCAACTCGTTGCAACATCGTGGCGCACTCGCGGCAACGGAAAGGACTGGTGGTTGTCAGGTGTTGCTGCTCTCTGCGCTGCGATCCGGCGCAGCGTTGCCCCAGGCCATGAACAGGGCGGAAAGAGCCGCCGCCTCGTCGAGCTCGGCGAGGGCTGCATGCGTCCACCCTCGCGTCCCCCAGCCGCCATCGGCCAACGAGAAGATACGTGGGTCGGAATGCATGACCTGGCGCTGCTGGTCCGCGGTCAGCCGCAGGACGAGATCGCCCTGCGCGGACAGGCTGGCGAACAACCTCCCCGCCACGCGGAACTCCGGCGTATCTGCCGGTGCCGCCTGCCGGACCTCCGGGAGGGTGAGAATCAATGCAATCAGCTCGTCGGTGCCCATGGCCCCCAAACCGCCAAATCGTGGCGACCCCGGCAGGACTCGAACCTGCGGCCAATAGCTTAGAAGGCTACTGCTCTATCCAGCTGAGCTACGGGGCCGTGCCCCAAGCATTTAATGCAAGCGCCTTCGCTTGTCAGCCATGTTCCGGCGCGAATTTCGGCCCGCACCCAAGGGCAACATCCGGGCCGTCAGCCTGTGTGCGTGGGAGAAAGCGTTCGCCTCCTCCTTGAGGGGCGCCAAACGACAGCCGTCGACGGCTCATTCCGTGTGCAGGGATCGCGCAGGGAGCAACATCTGCGCAGATGCCGATCTCGATCGTGCCGATCGTCAAGTCCCCCAAGCCGATGGAAACGCATGCGTAACATATTGAAATGAAGTCGAAAAACCGTCGTGACGACCTTGGATGGAATGCCGAGGCACAACACCGGCCCGGCGTCACTTTACATATAATAGTACTTTTGCTAGCGTCCGGCCGCCAGGTCACGGATGAGTGAGCTGGCGTTTATTTGGGAGGAGAAATCATGAAGCTTTTGAAGACGCTCGCGCTCGGCGCGGGCATGGCTACCGCTTTGACTTCTGGCGCCTTTGCGATGACCGTCGGCTTTTCGCAGATCGGTTCGGAATCGGGCTGGCGCGCGGCTGAAACGGCGGTGACCAAGGAGCAGGCCGAGGAGCGCGGCATCGAGCTGAAGTTCGCCGACGCGCAGCAGAAGCAGGAAAACCAGATCAAGGCCATTCGCGGCTTCATAGCCCAGGGCGTCGACGCCATTCTGGTGGCTCCCGTTGTCGCCACGGGCTGGGAGAACGTTCTTAGCGAAGCCAAGGATGCCGGCATTCCCGTCGTGCTTCTCGACCGCGGTGTCGACGCGCCGGAAGACCTTTACCTCACATCGGTTGCGTCCGATCAGGTCGAGGAGGGGCGTGTCGCCGGTCAGTGGCTGGTCGACGAAGTCGGTGACCAGGACTGTCAGGTTGTCGAACTCCAGGGCACAGTGGGCTCGACGCCGGCCATCAACCGCAAGAA
>CAZNHG010000012.1:14169-19771 GCA_964572555.1 uncultured Devosiaceae bacterium
GGCTTCGAGGAAGCCATCGCGGACCACGCCAACATCTCCATCATCCGCAGCCAGACCGGGGACTTCACCCGCTCCAAGGGCAAGGAGGTCATGGAAGGCTTCATCAAGGCCGAGAACGGTGGCGACGACATCTGCGCCGTTTATGCCCACAATGACGACATGGCTGTGGGTGCTATCCAGGCGATGAAGGAAGCGGGCCTTAACCCGGGTGAGGATCCGTATGTCGTGTCCATCGACGCGGTGCCGGACATTTTCGCCGCCATGGTGGACGGCGATGCCAACGCGACCGTGGAGCTGACCCCGAACATGGCCGGTCCGGCCTTCGACGTGCTGGAAGCCTATCTCAACGAGGGCACCGAACCGCCGAAAAATATCATCACCAAGTCCACGCTCTACACACCGGCGGACGACCCCCAGGCCGAATATGACAGGCGCAAGGATCTGGGCTACTAGTCCGGCCTGATCCGGAAGCAACCTCGCCGGCATCGCCGGCGGGGTTCTGTACGAGAGGCTGCCGGGGGAGGCAGTAGGATCATTGGGGGGAGACGTGAGCGAGACGCCATTTGCTTTAGAAGCGCGCCGGATTTCCAAGAGCTTTGGAAACCACAAGGCGTTGGATGCCATCGACCTAGGACTGGTGCCGGGCGAGGTCCACGCTCTTCTCGGGGAGAACGGTGCCGGCAAGTCCACGCTGATCAAGGTTCTCACGGGCGCCTATCACGCCGACGAAGGCGAGGTCGTCGTTTCCGGCGATCCTGTGCACCTGAACGATCCGCTGCATGCCCAGACCTACGGGATCGGCACCGTCTACCAGGAGGTCAACCTGCTGCCCAACCGGACGGTGGCGGAGAACCTGTTTCTGGGGCATCAACCGACGAAACTCGGCTGGGTCGACCGCAAGAAGATGAACCAGGATGCCCGGCGCATCGTGAGCCAGTTCGGGCTCGACGTGGATCCCGGGGTCGAGCTTTCGAGCTACTCCGTGGCGGTTCAACAGATCGTGGCGATTGCGCGGGCGGTCGAACTGTCCGGGAAGGTGCTCATCCTGGACGAGCCCACGGCAAGTCTCGACCGCCACGAGGTGGAACGGCTCTTCGAGGTGATCGAAGGGTTGAAGAAACGCGGGCTGGCCATCGTTTTCATCACCCATTTTCTAGATCAGGTTTTTGCCATCGCCGACAAGGTGACCATCCTGCGCAATGGCCAGTTGATCGAAACGCGCCGCCTCGATTCGGTATCGCGAACGGACGTAGTGCGCATGATGCTGGGCAAGGATATCGCCTTCAGCGGCGCGACCTCGCTTCAGGGTGAGCGGCCGGCCGGAGAGACCCTGGTCATGTTCGATGAGTATGCCAGCAAAAACGGGGTCGAGCCGTTCTCCCTCGCGATACACAAGGGCGAGGTCATTGGTGTTGCCGGACTACTGGGTTCGGGGCGAACCGAAGTGGCCCGCACCATGTTCGGTATCGATGCGGCCGAGCGGGGCAAGGCCACGGTCGAGGGCAGGGAGGTGTCGCTGCAAACGCCGTCCGACGCCGTCGCCAACGGCTTTGGCTTCTGTCCGGAGGACAGGAAGGCCGACGGCATTCTGGGCGAACTCTCGGTGCGTGAGAACATCATTATCGCGTTGCAGGGCAAGCTGGGCTGGTTCCGCGCGCTCAACCGCGACGAGCAGATGGAGATCGCCGGCCGTTTCGCGGAGTCGATGGATATCCGCGCGGCTTCGCTCGACATGCCCGTCAAGCTGCTGTCCGGCGGCAACCAGCAAAAGGTCATTCTGTCGCGCTGGATGGCGACAGACCCCAGTTTCCTGATCCTGGACGAGCCCACCCGCGGTATCGACGTCGGGGCGCACGCCGAAATCGTGCGCACCATCAACCGGTTGCGCGATGACGGAATGGCGCTGCTGGTCATCTCCTCCGAGCTTGATGAGGTCGTGGCGTACTCCTCCCGTATCGTCGTGATGCGGGATCGCAGGATGGCCACCGAGCTAAAGGGGGAGAACATCAATCCCGGAGTCATCGTGCAGGCGATCGCCAACCATCACAACGAGGGAGAGGCGGCCTGATGCGCACACATCTGGGTAAGGTCTTCAACACACAGGTGCTCGCCCTTGTCGGCGTATTGCTGCTCAACTGGGCCCTGTTTCCCGATTTTTTCGAGGTAACCTGGCAGAACGGGCGGCTTTTCGGCAGCCTGATCGACGTGCTCAACCGCGGGGCGCCGGTCGCTCTTCTCGCCATCGGCATGACGGCCGTGATCGCCACCAAGGGCGTCGACCTCTCCGTCGGCGCTGTCATGGCGGTGGCCGGCGCCGTCGCCGCGACACTGGTGGCTTCGGGCTATCCCGCGCCACTCGCCATTGCCGCCGCGCTCGGAACCGGCATACTGCTCGGCATGTGGAACGGCTTCCTGGTGGCCGTGCTCGATATCCAGCCCATTATTGCAACGCTCATCCTGATGGTTGCCGGCAGGGGGATCGCCCAGCTCATTACCGAGGGCACCATCGTGACGTTCTCCAACGAAACGCTGAATTTCGTTGGTACGGGAACATTGCTCGGATTTCCGATGCCCGTGGTGATCGCCGCCGCAATGCTGGTCTTCACCACCCTGCTGGTGCGGCGTACGGCCATCGGCCTGTTCATCGAGGCTGTTGGTGTCAACCGCTCTGCAGCCACGTTGGCGGGCATTCGCTCCAGGCTTCTGTTGTTGTGCGTCTATGGCACGAGCGGGCTTTGCGCTGCCATGGCGGGCATCATCGTCGCCGCCGACATTCGCGGCGCTGACGCCAACAATGCCGGGCTGTGGCTCGAGCTCGACGCCATCCTGGCGGTCGTGATCGGCGGCACGTCGCTGATGGGCGGACGGTTTTCCATTCCCATGTCGGTCATCGGCGCCCTGATCATTCAGGCGATGAACACCGGCATCCTGGTGTCGGGCTTTCCGCCCGAGTTCAATCTGATCGTGAAGGCGGGGATGATCTTTCTCATCCTGCTCATTCAATCGCCGTTCTCCGGCATGGTGGCCAACCGTTACCGCAAGATGCGCCGGCGCATGCAGGGGGTGAAGCAATGAACAAGAGTCTGCGTCCGCTCATGGCGACGGCGATCATCTTCCTCGTCGCCTACGGTATCTGCGTATTCCAGTTCCCGAACATGTGGTCCACTCGTGTTTTGGGCAACATACTGACCGACAACGCCTTCCTCGGCATCACCGCCGTGGGCATGACCTTCGTCATCATCTCCGGCGGAATCGATCTGTCAGTCGGCTCGGTGATCGGCTTCACGGGTGTGCTGGTGGCAGTGCTGATCAGTTCGCTCGGCATACATCCGATCGGCGCCTTCGCCCTTGCGCTGACCGTGTGCGCACTGTTCGGCGCGGGTATGGGCGCCTCGATCCACTATCTCCAGGTGCCGCCATTTATCGTCACACTGGCGGGCATGTTCCTGGCGCGCGGGGCGGCGAGCGTCATTACCCAGGATTCGGTGCCGATCGATCACGCGTTCTACGACACCATGTCCTCGCTCTACTATGTCATGCCGGGCGGAGGCCGGTTGAGCTTTATTGGCATTCTGATGGTGCTGGTGTTCATCGGGGGCACGATCCTTGCGCACCGCACCCGGTTCGGCTCCTATGTCTATGCCCTTGGCGGCAATCGGCAATCCGCCGAATTGATGGGGGTACCGGTGGCGCGCACCACGATCCAGATCTACATGCTCTCGAGTGTGCTTGCGGGGCTGGCCGGGATCGTATTCTCCCTTTATACCTCTGCCGGCTATCCGCTGGCGGCCGTCGGAGTGGAACTCGATGCCATCGGCGCCGTCGTGATCGGCGGCACGCTGCTGACGGGTGGCTACGGATTCGTCCTGGGTTCGTTCATCGGCGTCATGTTGCAGGGACTAGTGCAGATGTACATCATCTTCGACGGGACGCTTTCCAGCTGGTGGACCAAGATCGTGATCGGGGTGTTGCTCTTCCTGTTCATCGCGTTGCAGCGTCTGATCTTCCGGGCATCGGAAAGCGGAAAGAACACGGCCGGGACTACATGACATGACCGAAGCGGGCAGCCTGATCCGCTCCCTGTCCGGGCGGCCTGCGGCCCGGAACTTCCACGCATTCGTCATCAATGAAATCGGCCTGGGCATCGTCTCGGGCCGGTTTGCCATCGGGTCGGTGCTGCCAAACGATGCAATGATGATGGACACATATGGCGTTTCGCGCACCGTGTTGCGCGAGGCGTTGAAGACGCTGGAGGCGAAAGGGCTGGTCGAGGCCCGGCCCAAGGTCGGCACCCGCGTCGCCCCGCGCAGCCGTTGGAACGTCTTCGATCCGCAGGTGTTGTCATGGCATTTCGAGACCGAACTCGAGCGGGATTACTGCGAAAGCCTGTTCGACATCCGTCTGCTCATGGAACGGCGCGCCGTGACCCTGGCGGCGCAGTACCGCAACGCCGAACAGGTCCGGATCTTCAAGTACTGGGTGCATCAGATGGACATTTCGTCCGACAGTGCTGAAGCGCATGCGCTGGCAGCGCTGGAAGTGCATCGCATCCTTGCAGAAGCCTCGCAAAACCCCTTCCTGCGCCCGGTCGTCGGCGTGGTGGAACTCACGCTCGCGCTGGCCGCAACGGCGGGCACCGATGCAGAGCGTCAAGCGTTTCGGCAGGCGTCGACGCAAGAGCACGAAACCCTGCAAGACGCCATCGAACAAGGCGACAGCACTGCAGCGATAGAGAGCCTCGAGCGCGATGTTTCGGCGACATTTGCGCTATCGCTCAAGAAGCTCGATTAGGCCTTGGTTGGCGGAGCGGTGCTGCCGCGCATGACGAGCTGCGAGCGCAGCACGATGCGGGTGGGATGATCCCAGCCCGCCTGGCCCTCGAGCCGGTCGAGGAGCGCCTGGGCGGCGAGGCGGCCAAGCTCGTCGGTGGGCTGGCGCACGGTGGTGAGCGGCGGCGCGAAATGGGCGGAGATCTCGATATCGTCGATGCCGGCAACCGAAATGTCCTCCGGGCACGCGAACCCCGTGGTGCGCGCTTGCGAGATGAAGCCCATCGCTATCTCATCATTGCCGCAGAACGCGGCCGTCGGCGGATCGGTGCCGGCGAGCAGAAGCGGTGCGGCGGCCACGCCGCTCTCGATGGTGAAGCCGCCCTCGATCACACGACCGAAGAGCAGTGGCAGGCCCGCGGCCTCCATCGCCTGGCGGAATCCCGCCGCGCGTTCGGGCGCCAGGCTGTTGCCGCGCGGGCCGGTGGCATGCGCGATGCGTGTATGGCCCATCTCGATGAGATGACGGGTAATGCGCTCGGCGGCCTCGGGGTTCTCGGTCTTAAGCGCGCAATAGCGCGCCTGGTCGACTTCCTCACAAGCCACCACCATGATGGGGGCGCCGGGTCGGGAAACAGGTCCCCCAACGTCGGCTGTGGCAGGGAGCCGTTGTATAGCAGCAATCCGTCCACCCGGTGCGCGTGGAAATACTCGCGCAGACGCCTGCGGCTCGTTTCCTCGATGGTGCTGTTGGCGACAAGCACGTTATAACCCCGGTCGGCCGCTTCGCGCTCGATGGCATCGAGGATCGGTGAGAAGAACGGATTCGACAC
>CAZNHG010000012.1:19871-24087 GCA_964572555.1 uncultured Devosiaceae bacterium
CGGCCGCTTCGCGCTCGATGGCATCGAGGATCGGTGAGAAGAACGGATTCGACACATTGGGTCGCGCCGCCAGAATCGTTTTCGTCGTGCGTGACCGCGGCGAGCGCGCGGATTGATTGAGCGTGTGGCCGGTCGCGTGCATGGCCGCCTCGACACGCTCGCGCATCGCCTCGGTGACGCGCTCGGGCGCGCTTAGGGGGCGGCTGACCGTTGCGGCGGACACTGACGCATGCCGTGCAACATCCTGTATGTAGGCGTTCTTCTTCCCGGCGCCATCGTCTCCTCGCCTCCCCTCCAACGATAGATCTTGCATGTCTGTAAATCGAACTTGACACTTCGGCAACAAGTGTCGGACAATCATGAAATCGATTGCATGCCCGGAGGAGTTGTGGCTGTAATCGATTACACAATCATGCGGAGGCACGTTCCTCTGCAAGCGGTTTGTGTATTCGTTTGCTGGCGCCCGAAGTTCCTCTGGAGTGAGGGGGTCGCTTTTTCGCAGGGCTTCACGGCCCAAGTGAAAGTTGGGAGGACTATCATGAAGAAATCTCTGGTTGCCGCTTGTGCGGTGACTCTCATGTCCGGCACGGCCGCCCAGGCCGTCGATCTCGAAGTTACCCACTGGTGGACTTCGGGTGGTGAAGCCGCGGCCGTGGCCGAATTCGCCAAGGCTTTCGAAGAGAACACCGAACACACCTGGGTCGACGGCGCCATCGCCGGCGGCGGCAGCACCGCGCGTCCGATCATGGTCAGCCGCATCATCGGCGGCGATCCCATGGGGGCGTTCCAGTTCAATCACGGCCGCCAGGCCGAAGAGCTGATCGAGGCCGGTGTGTTGCGCGATCTGACCGATCTGGCCGAGGAAGAAGGCTGGGCCGACATCGTCAACCCGCCGTCGCTGCTCGACAGCTGCACGGTTGACGGCAAGATCTACTGTGTGCCGGTGAACATCCATTCTTGGCAGTGGCTGTGGCTGTCCAATCAGGCCTTCGCAGATGCCGGCGTCGATGTGCCCACCAACTGGGCCGAGTACGTCGAGGCCGCGCCCGCTCTTCGCGAGGCCGGCAAGACGCCGCTCGCACTTGGCGGTCAACCCTGGCAGAGCTCGGGCCTTTTCAACGTTCTCATGGTCGCGCTGGCCGGTCCGGACGTGCTGGTCCAGGTCTATGGCGACAAAGACGTGGACAAGGCAGGTGGCGAGGAAATCGCGAACGTTTTCCAGGCCGCTGCGGATGCCCGTGAAATGAGCCAGGGTTCAAACGTTCAGGACTGGAACCAGGCGACCAATCTCGTCATCACCGACGAGGCCGGCGGCCAGGTGATGGGCGACTGGGCGCAGGGCGAGTTCCAGGTGGCAGGCGAAGTGGCCGGAGAAGACTACACCTGCCTGCCCGGGCTCGGCGTCAACGAGCTGATCGACACGGCCGGCGATGCGTTCTACTTCCCGCTCGTCGACGATCCCGAAATCGCCGCCGCGCAGGAGGAACTCGCTTCCACGCTGCTGTCGAAGACGACGCAGGTCGCGTTCAACCTCAAGAAGGGTTCGCTCCCGATCCGTGGCGACGTCGATCTCGAAGCCGCCAACGACTGCATGAAGAAGGGTCTGGAGATCCTCGAGGCCGGCAATACGCTGCCCGCCGTCACGCAGCTCAACACCGAAGACACGAACACGCAGCTCAACGACCTGTTTGTTCAGTTCTTCAACGATCCTTCCATGACGCCCGAAGTGGCTCAGGAACGTTACGTCGAGATCATCGCCAACGCCGACTGATCGCGATAACGTTCGACTGATGCTAAACTGCGGGCCGGCCCCTCTTTGCCGGTGGGTCGGCCCGCAACGTCTCTAGCCCGGGGGGAGTCATGGCCGAAGGGCGTCCCATTCAACTGTTTCGAAATCTGAGTGCCAAGATCGCGGCGATGCCGATGATCCTGGTCGCGCTGGTCGTGTTCGTCGGTGGAACCGGCTGGACCATCGTCTACAGCTTCACCGATTCTGGGCTCCTGCCGAAGTGGGAGTTTGTGGGGCTCGATCAATACGATCGGTTGTGGTCGACCAGCCGCTGGCTCGTTTCTATCGAGAATCTGTTCCTCTACGGCGTCGGTGCGCTGGTGTTCAGCCTGGTCATCGGGTTCATACTGGCGGCGCTTCTGGATCAGAAGGTCCGCCTGGAGAACACGTTCCGCACCATCCTGCTTTATCCGTTCGCCTTGTCGTTCATCGTCACCGGCCTGGTGTGGCAGTGGCTGTTGAACCCCGATTTCGGTATACAGTCCATCGTGCGCGCCACGGGGTGGACGAGCTTCACCTTCGACCCACTGAATAACCCCGATATTGCCATCTTCGGCATCCTGATCGCCGGCTTGTGGCAGGGCACCGGGCTGGTCATGGTGCTAATGCTCTCCGGACTGCGCGGCATCGACCAGGACCTCTGGAAGGCCGCCCGCGTCGACGGAATCCCGACCTGGAAGACCTACGTCTTCATCGTTATCCCCATGCTCCGGCCGGTTCTGATCACGGCCCTGGTGCTCATCTCGAGCGGCATCGTCAAGCTCTACGACCTGGTCGTTGCCCAGACGTCCGGAGGACCGGGCATCTCCACCGAAGTGCCGGCCAAATATGTCTACGACTACATGTTCGCCGGCCAAAACCTGGGGCAGGGCTTCGCCGCCTCGACCATGATGCTGCTCTCGGTGCTGATTGTCCTCATTCCCTGGGCTTACCTCGAATTCGGAGGGAAGAAACATGGCTGATTCCGCAACCGTCGCAGGAGCCGCTCCCATGTCCAGGGACGTGTCCGAGCCCTACGGTCCCCGCCCGCGACGCAAGTTGTCGCGCCGGAACATCTTCCTGTACGGCACGCTCATCGTCATATCGGTCTACTATCTCCTGCCGCTCTATGTGATGATCGTGACCTCGCTCAAGGGCATGCCCGAAATCCGGCTGGGCAATATCTTCGCGCCGCCCGTGGAGATCACCTTCCAGCCTTGGGTCAAGGCCTGGGCGGAGGCATGCACGGGCCTGAACTGCGATGGCCTGTCGCGCGGCTTCTGGAACTCGGTCAAGATCACCGTGCCCTCTGTGATCGTCTCGATCCTGATCTCGAGCATCAACGGCTACGCTCTCGCCAACTGGCGCTTCAAGGGAGCCGATATCTTCTTCACGATCCTGATTTTCGGGGCCTTCATCCCCTATCAGGTGATGCTCTATCCGATCGTGATCATCCTGCGCGAAATCGGGCTCTACGGCTCGCTGCCGGGCCTAGTGATCGTCCACCTGATCTTCGGCATGCCGATCCTGACGCTGTTGTTCCGCAACTACTTCACCTCGCTGCCCGAGGAACTTTTCAAGGCGGCGCGTGTCGACGGGGCCGGTTTCTGGCGCATCTACCTGCAGGTGATGCTGCCCATGAGTCTGCCGATCTTCGTGGTGGCGATGATCCTGCAGGTCACCGGCATCTGGAACGACTTCCTGTTCGGTGTCGTCTATACCAAGCCGGACACCTATCCGATGACGGTGCAGCTCAACAACATCGTGAACTCCGTGCAGGGGGTCAAGGAATACAACGTCAACATGGCCGCGACCATTCTGACCGGCCTTGTCCCGCTGGTGATCTACTTCGTCTCCGGCAAGCTCTTCGTACGTGGCATCGCCGCCGGTGCCGTGAAAGGATAACGTGAATGAACTATTCGGTGTCGGTCAAAGACCTGTCCCTCCAGTACGGCTCGGTCAAGGTTCTTCAGTCGCTCAATCTCGATGTCGAACCCGGCGAGTTCATTGTTCTGCTCGGATCCTCCGGGTGCGGCAAGTCCACCTTGCTGAACTGCATCGCCGGTCTGCTCGATGTCTCGGCGGGCCAGATCTTCATCTCGAACAAGAACGTCACCTGGGCGCAGCCTTCCGAACGCGGTATCGGCATGGTGTTCCAGTCATATGCGCTCTATCCGCAGATGAGCGTGAAGGGGAACCTCTCCTTTGGGCTCAAGAACAAGCGCATGCCCAAGGCGGATATTGAGCAGCGTGTGTCGCGCGCGGCCGAGATCCTGCAGATCCAGGAACTGCTCGACCGCAAGCCGGCGGCCCTCTCGGGCGGCCAGCGCCAGCGCGTCGCCATCGGGCGTGCCCTGGTGCGTGACGTCGACGTGTTCCTGTTCGACGAGCCGCTGTCGAACCTCGATGCCAAGCTCAGGGCGGACCTGCGTGTCGAGATCAAGCGCC
>CAZNHG010000013.1:0-1835 GCA_964572555.1 uncultured Devosiaceae bacterium
GCGGATGTGCGGCACGGCCGCCGCCGCCTCGTCGCGGTCGACGGTGATGCGCACGATTTCCGAGCCGGCACGGTGCAGCGCGGCGACTTGTTCGACGGTGCCATCGATATCCGCGGTATCGGTGTTGGTCATCGACTGGACGACAACCGGACCGTCGCCGCCGACCATGACGCCGCCGACGTCCACACCCACAGACTTCCTGCGTTGAGCTGGTCCAGTCATTTGCGCACTCATAGCAATCGAGATCGTACTCTTGCGGTCCGCTCGCAAGGGCGGCGCCAGGGTCTTTCGTGTTCCCGGATACGCCTTTGGCTATCGCAAAGCAACATGGCCGGCGTGTGACCGGCACAAACGGGTCCTTGACTCCACGCTTCGTCCGCTTTATTCAACCATACAGTTATCAACCTAATGGTTAAGTGAAAGCCCCATGGCCAGCGACCACCTCAGCACCGTGCTCTCCGCGCTCGCCGACCCGACGCGCCGGGGCATGCTCGCCCGGCTCTCGAACGGAGAAGCGACAGTCTCGGAACTGGCGGAGCCTTACGAGATGTCGATGGCGGCGGTATCGAAGCACCTGAAGGTGCTCGAACGGGCCGGACTGATCGAGCGCGGACACAAGGCGCAGTGGCGGCCGTGCACACTCAACCCCGAACCGCTCGGAGAAGTCGATGCGTGGCTTTCGACCTATCGCAAGCTCTGGGAGGAGCGGCTGGACCGGCTGGAGCACTACCTCAACCATCTGCAAGGCGATTCCGATGCTTGACACCGCTACTCTCGCCCCCGCGGGCGGCAACGACATCCTTCTCTCCCGCCTAGTCGACGCGCCGCGCGATACCGTGTGGGACGCCTTCACCGACGCGGACGCCCTGGCCGCCTGGTGGGCACCCGACGGCTGCACCATCGCGACACATCACGCCGACATCCGGCCCGGCGGCGCCTGGGCCTATACGATGACTACGCCCGACGGGAAGACCTTCGAGAACCGTCACAAGTTCGAGACGATGGAGCGCCCCGAGCGCATCGTCTACCGCCAGGGCGAGAAACCGGAGGACGACAACGCGGTGCGGGTCACCGTTACCCTCGCCGCGCACGGCGCGGCGACGCTCGTGACGCTGCGCATCGAATTTTCCTCCCATGGCTGGCGCGAGAAGCTCATCCCCATGGGGGCCGTTACCTACCCCGCTCAGAGCCTCGCGCATCTCGCCGATTATCTTGCCGAAACCGCCGAGCCCGCTGCTGCCGGCGGGACCGGGAACGCATAAAGGAGGTCTCGAAATGCCTTTCGTCACCTCGAAGGACGGCACGCAAATCGCCTATTCGGTCATCGGGACCGGGCCGGCGCTCATTCTGGTCGACGGGGCGATGTGCTTTCGCGCCTCGGGGCCGATGGGCCCGATCGCCGAAGCGCTGTCACCGGAGTTCACCGTCTACACCTATGACCGGCGCGGACGCGGGGAGAGCGGGAATACCCTGCCCCATTCGGTCGACCGCGAGATCGAGGACATCGAGGCGCTGCTGGCCGAGGCGGGCGGCGAGGCATTCGTGTTCGGCATTTCCTCGGGCGCGGCGCTGGCGCTCGAAGCGGCGAACCGCAATGCCGGGATCACGCGGCTGGCGCTTTACGAGGCGCCGTTCGTGGTCGACGACAAGGAGGAACCGCTGCCCGGTGATTTTCGTCAGCGGCTCGAACGCTCGGTCACCGACGGCCGGCCGGGCGATGCGGTGAAGCTGTTCATGAAGCGGGTGCGCATGCCAGGGCCGATGATCTTCATCATGCAGTTCACCAGGATCTGGAAGACCCTTTCGGGCATTGCGCACACCCTGCCCTACGACAT
>CAZNHG010000013.1:1935-23977 GCA_964572555.1 uncultured Devosiaceae bacterium
GGGCGCGGCGCGTCTTGAATCCCTATCCCACTGACACGATGTGACACGGCGGTGCATCAGTCTGCGTTTGCACCGCCGGCCCCTCCTCCTCTGCTACCGGAAAGCAAACGCCATGACACACCAGATGCACGTCCATCCTTTCAGCGACCGCTGCTTCAACATGACGGCGGTCGCCAGAACCGGCTGGCGGGAGAGTATCCTCCAACCCGTTGGGTGTCCCGCCACCCTGAAACCGGCCCGATAGCAAGATGCGCGCGCGCCCATTAGCGCGCGTTTCCTCCCTCACGATACAAAGAGCCCTTTCATGCAACCTTCCTTTATCAAGAACGCGATCGTGCTGGGCCTGTTGGCCATGGTCGGCCCGTTCGCCATCGATATGTACCTGCCGGCCATGCCGGCCATCGCCGAAGACCTCGGCACCTCCACCGCTGCCACGCAGATGACGCTGATGGCATTCTTCGTCGCCTTCGGCGTGTGCCAGATCGCTTACGGGCCCGTCTCGGACATGCTGGGGCGGCGCCCGCCCCTGTTCTTCGGGCTCATCGTGTTCGCCGCAGCGACGGCGGGCTGCGTGGCCTCCCCCAGCATCGAGTGGCTGATCTTCTTCAGGTTCCTGCAGGGGATCGGGGCATCCAGCGTGATGGTCATTCCGCGCGCCATCATTCGTGACATGTATACCGGCACCGAGGCCACGCGGCTGATGGCGCTGGTGATGCTGGTGATCAGCGTCTCGCCCATGCTGGCGCCGCTCGCGGGCAGCGTGCTGATCGTGCCGTTCGGCTGGCGGGCCGTGTTCGTCGGCGTAGGCCTGATCACGCTGCTCGGGCTCCTGCTCGTGGCGTTCGTCCTGCCCGAAACGCACGCCCGGCATGCGCGCATGCCGGTCTCGGTGAAATCGCTCATGTCCGGCTTCGGGCAGCTTTTCCGCGATCCCGTATTCATGGGCCTGACCTTCATCGCGGGGCTGGGCATGTCGAGCTTCTTCACGTTCCTGGCCAGTTCCTCGTTCATCTACATGGAGCATTTCGGGCTGACACCGACCGAGTACAGCCTGTTCTTCGCGCTCAACGCGGTCGGGTTCTTCGCCATGTCGCAGATGGCGGCCCGGCTGGGGGAACGCTTCGGCATGATCACGGTGATCAAGGCGGCGGTGTCGGGTTATGCCGGCATGGCGATGGTGCTTGCGGCGGTCACGCTGGCGGGCGTGGACAGCTTCCCGCTTCTGGTGTTGCTGTTGTTCTTCACCTTCGCCTTCCTGGGGCTGGTGATCCCAACCTCCATGGTACTGGCGCTCGAGGAGAACGGGCCGATTGCCGGGCTCGCCTCGGCACTGGGGGGCACGCTTCAGATGGTGCTGGGCGCGCTGATGATCGTTGTGGTCAGCGCCTTCTTCAACGGCACGTCCCTGCCGATGGTGCTCACCATCGCCGCCTGTGCGGCGGGTGCCTTCGTCCTCTCGCGCCTGACACTGGGCGCGCGCGAGCGCGTGACGGCGTAACGACGGGACGGGGCGGGCCTGTCGCGGCCCGCCCCTCTGCCACGACCGTTGGCGGCTCAGTAGGAAAAGGTCTCGCCCAGATAAACGCGCCGGGCCTCGGGATCGTTCGAGATGGTGTCGGGCGTGCCCTGGATCATCACGGCGCCGCCGTGGATGAGATAGGCGCGGTCGACGAGGCCCAGGGTCTCGCGGACCGAGTGGTCGGTGATCAGGACGCCGATGCCACGATGGGTGAGCTGGCGCACCAGCGCCTGGATGTCGGAGACCGCGATGGGGTCGACGCCGGCAAAGGGTTCATCCAGGAGCATGAAGACCGGATCGGCCGCGAGAGCGCGCGCGATCTCGACGCGGCGGCGCTCACCGCCCGACAGGGCCAAGGCGTTGGAATCGCGCAGGTGCGTGATGTGGAACTCCTCGAGCAACTCGTCGAGCCGGCGCGTGCGTTCCTTCCTGTCCTTCACGTGACCCTCGAGCACCGCGAGGATGTTGTCCTTGGTGCTCAACCCGCGAAAGATCGAGGGTTCCTGGGGCAGATAGCCAATGCCCAGACGCCCGCGCTGGAACAGGGGCAGATGGGTGATGCGGTGCCCGTCGATCAGTATGTCGCCGCGATCGGGGCGCACCAGCCCCATGATCATGGTGAACACGGTGGTCTTGCCCGCGCCGTTGGGGCCGAGCAGGCCCACGGCCTCGCCGCGCTTGAGCGCCAGCGAGACGTCGCGCACCACGACGCGCTTACCGAAGCGCTTGGCGAGGCTGTGCGCGACCAACCAGCCGGTCTGATCGACCGGATCACTCACCGCCCTGGCCCTCGGACGGGGTGAAGATTCCGGTGACACGCCCGCTGCTGCCGCCGCCGATGAATTCGGAGGTGCCTTCGGCGATATCGACCACGAGTTCCGGCCCGGTTACCGTGCCCGTTTCGTTTGTCACCTCCACGTTGCCGGTAAGGTGCAGCATCTCCGTGTTGGGATTGTAGACGCCCCTGTCGCCCGTTGCCGTCTGGCGCGGCTGCTTGATGCGCACGTTTCCGGTGGCCTCGAATTCCCGAAGGTCGGAGGCGCCGCCGGGGCCGTAGTGCACGACCACGGTGTCGGCCCAGACCGTGAGGTCCGGCTGCTGGACGACGACATTGCCCGAGAAGGTCGCCTGGTTCTCGCCCTCGTTGACGCGGAAGTTGTCCGAGGTGATCTCGACCTCGTCACCGGTGCGGGTCCTGGTCTGCTGCTCCTGGGCATGGGCGGGCGCACCGGCCAGCAGCGCGGCGGTAAGCGCCAGGGAGATCAGGCGGAACACGGTCATGTAGCGTCATCCTGGTTGCGGGGCACGACGAGCCTTGCGTCCTCGAAGTCCCATGTCTGTTCAGCCGCGTCGTGAACAAGGCCCGAGGCGGTGAGAACCGTTCCGTCATCGAATCGCGCCCACACGCTTTCCTCGGATACCAGCGTCTGCGCCGTCCAGTCGACATGGTTGTCGCGCAGCCTCGCCGTCATGCCCCGGCTGTCACTGACGCGCATCAGGCCGGGCACATCGACGGTCTCCGCGGCGAGGGAGAAGTCGCTGGACGCCGCCCTGATGGTCATCTCGTAACCGTCTTCACGCACGAGGTGCAGGGTCGCATCGGTCAGTTCCATGACGTCGGAACTGCCGGCAGCCGCTTTGGCGGACTCGGCGCTGACCGTGTAGCGCGTGCCGTTGGCCATGACGCCGGAATATTCGGGTGTGGCGATGACGAGCCGGTCGCGCTCGATGCTCACGCCGTCGATTCCGAACGTGTCGGCGATGTTGGCGATGACGATCTGCGCGAGAAGGACCGCGAGCACGAATGCGCCGGCGGCAGGCACCACAAGGCGCAGAATGCCAACGACCCGGTTGCGCCGGTTGAGGCGGCGATAGAGCGCCGCCCTGTCCGTCGTGGTGGAGCCGGCATCGGCGGTCATGGGCGCATCCGGTTCAGCTATGCGCGAAGATATCGGTCTCCGGCCAGCCCGCGAGGTCGAGCTCGACGCGCGTGGCGAGGAAATCGAAGCACTTCTGCGCCATGTCCATCCGTCCCTCGCGCAGGAGCATGCGGTCGAGATGGCGCTTGAGATCGTGCAGGTACAGAACGTCGGAAGCGGCGTATTCGAGCTGGGCGTCGCTCAGGGTTTCCGTGCCCCAGTCCGAACTCTGCTGCTGCTTGGAGACCTCGATGTTCAGCAATTCGCGCGCCAGGTCCTTGAGGCCATGGCGATCGGTATAGGTGCGCACGAGTTTCGAGGCGATCTTGGTGCAATAGACCGGGCCGACGACCACGCCGAAGCGGTTCTGCAGCGCGGCCATGTCGAAGCGGGCGAAATGGAAGACCTTGGTCACGCCCGCGTCGCCCACGAGCTTTTCGAGATTGGGGGCGCTTTTCTGGTCCTGGGCGATCTGGACGATGTCGGCATCGCCGTCGCCGGGCGAAAGCTGGACCACGCACAGGCGATCGCGGCCGGTCACCAGCCCCATCGTCTCGGTGTCGATGGCAACTTCCCGGCCGTAGCGCGAAAGATCGGGCAGATCGCCCTGGTGCACTCGAATGGTCATATCCGCCCTTTCGGTAGGTCTCTCGTGTTCGCGCATGTTGATGCCACAGCCCGGCGGCAATGGAAAGGGCGCGGGAAGCGAGCCGTTGTCGAAAGGGTCAGGGCCTCAGGCCGGTCTCCTGGAGGAGCCCCATGTTCTTGGCGCGGTAGTAGTAGCCGGTGCGATAGTACCAGTCGGCGCGACCGGGATCGCCTTCGGCGACGAGATAGGCGCCGCGCAGATACTTCACGGCGTATTTGAGGTTGGTCTCCGCGTCGAGAAGGCCGGAGGGCGTGCCGGTGTAACCCATGGTGCGCGCGGTCTGCGGCTTGATCTGCATCAGGCCCCAGTTGTTCTTGTTGCGCGCGGCGGGGTTGTAGGTGCTTTCACGATTGACCGTGTGATGCACGAGGGACTCGGGCACGTCGTAGACCGCGGCGTAGTGAGAGATCAGTCGGTTGATCCTGGCCCGTCCCGGATCGACATCCTCCCCCTCTTCGGACGAGGCATAGGCCAGCGGCGCTTCGTCGTCCGCCTCCTCGGCGGCCTGGGCGGCCGCGTCCTGGGCATTTGCCGCTTCAAGCGAGCGCGTGCCGGACTGCGTCGCGGGACTGCACGCCGAAAGGCTCAGCGCGAAAAGACCAATGAAAACAATAAGACCCCGGGATTCCGCCATGCTTACGCTTTAAACTCAAATTGTCGACGCGGTTCGATAGCGTCGTTTTATGCGGGCGACAAGCGGCAAGAATGCGGCAGGATTGACGCAAATCGGGCAAAAAAGTGCGCTTACGGTGCCCTACTCAGCCGCGCGGCGGGTGAAGTGGGTGAGCACGGGCAGAATCGAGACGTCGATTCCGGTCAGCTTGAGCGCCGTCAGCCACAGGCCCGCCGCTCCCGCCATCAGTGCGATGAAGGCGGAGATCGCCGCCCCCGTCAGCCCCAGCGCCGGAACGAAGACGAGGTTCCCGACGACAAGAACGGCCAACCCGCCCAGAATCGCCGGCACACTCGCATAGGGATGGTTGCGGGCCGACAGGATCCAGGGTGCCGGGCCGAAGACGGAGCGTGCGACCAGCGCGGCGCACAGGATGATAAGCGGGCCGACGCCGGCGAGGAACTCGTCACCGAACAGCTTGAGGACCAGAAATCCGAAGACGGCGACACCGCCGAGCAGTACGACCGAGATGCCGGTGGCCGCGAGGTTGGCCTCGCCGATCTTGTGCGCCAGCCCGTGCGGGTCGTCGCGCGCGGAATCCTCCATGAGGCCGGGAACCGAGATGGCGTAGACGGCTGACACGCCGAAGGAGGAAAGCACGAAGACGCGCGCACACACACCGAAGATGGCGATCTGCTCGTGGCCGAGCATCGAGCTGAGGAGCAACAGGTCGATGTCGAAGAAGAAGTCCGAGGACAGCGAGACGATCACCCAGGGCACGGCGTAGCGCCACCAGCGCCTGCGGGCCTGCTCGTCCGGCGCTTCATCCGCGGGAATGGCGGCGGCCGTTTTCGCGGCAAAGGCGAAGTGGCCAAGCGCGACGGCCAGATACGAAAAGCCCATCCACCAGAGCATAGGGACCAGCCCATCGCCGTCGTCGGCGACGGCGAGCGCGATGCCGAAAGTCGCGACGATGATGAGCGGGCGGAAGATGATGTCGGCGAAAAACCCCGCCTTGGGGCGCTTGAGCCCGACAAGGACGGCACCGTTGACGTAGATGATGGCCGTGCCAACCGCGAGCAACGAGATCGGCACCCAGACGGCGGCCAGCCGCTCGCCCACCGGCCCCCAGAGCGGAGCGAGCCAGCCGGCGATGACGAGCAGGAGGATGCCGGGGAAGACGATATGTCCATAGGCATGCATGAGGAAGCGCCGAAGCGACCGGCCCTGGCCGCGCGCGGCATAGTCGGCGGCGAAGTAGGCTCCGGTGGTCTGAAACCCCAGCGGCATCGCGATGGCAAGAAGGTTCACCGTGGCGATGGCGACGAGGTACTCGCCCAGGACAGCCGACCCCCACATGCGCGCCATGGCGGCCTGGATGAGAAATACCACGCCCGCCCCGCCGATACGCACCGCGAAAATTATCGCCGATTGCGAGAGTAGCCGCCGCCTCAGACTCATGTCCGCCTTTCGGATTACCGCCAGCCCCGACCGGTCAGCCGGTGCGGCGGGCGAAGATTTTCTCGACGATCGTCCGGCGCAGGTCCCGCGGGACGGCGTAGGCGATCTTCTTGGCGAGCGGGCGCAGAACCTTCAGCCATAGACCACCATAAAGCCGGCCGCGTAACGAAATCGGTAACACGTGGTCACCGACCGGCGTAACATCGGAGGCCCAGGTAAGCTTGTAGGGAACGACTGGGACCATGAAGTCGGCGCTTGTCAGTTCCTGATCGTAACAGGCCTTGATGACCTCGCCGAGGTGCAGCTTGCCCGGGCTCGATTCCTCGTGGGCCGCGTCCCAGGTGGAAATGAAGGCATAGTAACGGCCGTTGTGGACGAACCCCCACTGCTCGGCGACGGGGACGCCATCGAGCCGGAGGCTCATGGCAATCGTCGTGACGCCGGCACCGCCGCCCGTCTTGAAGCGATCGAGAAAGGACTCGAACCCGGTATTATGGAAGGCGCGGGAGGTCAGCCCCATGCGCTCGAGCCATTCGGTGCGGCCCGCGAAGGTCCGCGCAATGACGCCGTCGAGCACCGGGCCCTCGAACGCGACCTCGTGATTCAGCGTACCGTCGCGCTCCAGCCGGTTGCGGGCGTTGCGCATGTTCTTGCGCGTCTTGGACTTGATGGTCTTGTGGTAGGTCTCGAAGTCGGGCCAACCGGCCAGTTCGACGCTGGGTGCACCTTTTTCCTCGCCGGTGACGGGGACGCGCCCGTCGATGGCAGCGAACAGCGGACCGTCGCGCCTGACCTGGCCGAGGTAGAGATAGTCGGCACCCGACCGGGCCAACTCGGCCGCCATCGGGGCGAACACCGCCACCGCGTCGTGGCCGGGGGCCAGCAACATCTCGGTGTATTGCTGGAACGGCTCGCCCAGGCCCGACAGGATCGTGCGGAACTTCTTGCGCTGGAGGCGCAGCGGCAGAAGGGCGACGAGGATATCGCCCTTGTGGACCGCGCACACGAAGAGATCGCGGTCACGGTAGGCCGCGAAGTGTTCGGCGGCGTTTCGGGCGAAGTCGCAGCTCTGGAAGAAAATCGCGCCCTGGGCAACCGCTTCGAGGTTTCGCCACTCGGGTTCGAGCGCGCGCACTTCATCGAGCGTTCGTGCGACGGTGAGGCGATACGCCTTCCCCGACGCGGCCGGGCGCGTGTCGCGAGCAACCATGTCCCGGCTGTGCAGGTTCATTTCTTCAGATCGTAGGGTTCGATGTCGCGCACGCCGCGCGGTGCATCCGGATCGACGCGGAAGTCGATGTGATAGGGTTTGGCCTCGCGCTTCTGAATGCCGGAGAACTTCACCGCGCCCGCGAGCGCCAGCCGGCTCCATAGGCCCGGTCCGCCGGTGGGCTGGCCGAGCCGGTCGATCCCGGCCTTGCGCAGGATGCCGTTGGCGTAGTTCACCGCGTAGGCATTGCGCAGCTCGCGCGTCCAGTGCTCCGTGGTGATCGAAACATTCAGGCAGTCGTGGTTGACCACGCGGTGCGGGCCGTTGAGCGGCCAGTGCAGCATCTGGCCCGGCTCGAGATCGCGGACATCGGCGAAATCGTCGTACCAGTCGCAAAACTGCATATCGGTTTCATGCGCCTCGTTGATCACCAGCTTCTCGATGGCGCGCTGGGGCAGGAAGGGCGGCTTGTTGGGATAGATATAGACCTTCTTGGTGCCGCGCACCTGCCAAAGCGTCTGTCCCGGCACGTCCATGTGGTACTTCACCGCGACATTGGGCGAGGAGATCAGAAGCGTCATGTTGCGCTTGAAGGTCTCGAGCCCGGGAACCTTCGCCTCGAACTCGGCATATATCTGGTCGAGCACCTCGCGATAGGCCGGGTTGGCGCGTTCGGGGGCGCGCAGATTGATCCAGATATCGCCTTCGCGCACGGCACGCAGCACCTCTTCGCCGGAGAGATCCCCGATCTCACCCTCGCGGCGAACGCCGTTGTCCATCGTGTTGACGTGGTAGCCATCGCGCTCGACCGTCTCGAGCAGGCGCGCCAACGCCTCGTCGGTGAACAGCGGCGAGCGGTGAAGCTGGTGGTGCAGGCAGAGCGTGTGCTGGCCGAAAAGTTCGGCGTAGTGGCCCTGCCATTCGGTCAAAACAGTATCAGTCGGCTGGTCGAGCATGACGGTTTCCCAATTTCCAAAACAATGTTCCGCGCATCCGGCGCGGGCGCCTCACGTTTCGGGAAAGGTATAGCCAAATGCGGTGTCACACGCGTTAATCGCATGTGCTAATATGCTGAAACTGTTGTAATAGTTAACCGGATGGCAGCGCGCGGGGTTAATCGAGGGTAAGCGCGAAGACGCGCATTCGCCCCAACTGCGGCCGGTTGATCAGCTCATCGAGGAAAGGATGATGGTGCCCAGGAGAAGACTCGAACTTCCACTTCCATACGGAAACTAGCACCTGAAGCTAGCGCGTCTACCAATTCCGCCACCTGGGCCCATTCCGGGCGCCGGGCCGATCCATCGGTCCGGGCGGGCACTTCACTAGGGCCCGGCCATGGCTTTGTCAATTGGCAATTGCGGGTCGGGTGGACAAACCGTACGGCCGGGGAACGCCGTGTGGCGGCCCGGCGGCGCGAAACGGGGACGGCGCGCGCATTGGCCCTCGACACGGGCGCTCGAGCCGCGCTAGAAACCGGTCCGATCCCACCACAGCCCGGAGCACGCATTCCATGACCCGCTCAAGCGCAAAACTCGTGACCATTTTCGGTGGCTCGGGGTTTGTCGGCACACGGCTGGTGCAGCAGCTGGCCCGCGACGGCTATCGTATCCGCGTGGCGGTGCGCCGGCCCGACCTGGCCGGGCATGTCATGCCGCTGGGGATGGTGGGACAGATCCAGCCCGTGCAGGCCAATCTGCGCAACATGGATTCTGTCATGCGCGCCTGCGAGGGAGCGGACATCGTTATCAACCTCGTCGGTGTCCTTTACGAACGCGGGCGCCAGCGCTTCAGCACGATCCAGGCCGAGGGCGCAAAAAATGTCGCCGAGGCGGCCGCGAAGGTGGGCGCCGAGTCCCTTGTGCACGTGTCGGCCATCGGGGCAAGCCCCGAGTCGGCAAGCGCCTATGCCCGCTCCAAGGCACTGGGCGAGGAGAACGTGCTCAAGGCCTATCCCAAGGCGGTGATCGTTCGCCCCTCGATCATGTTCGGGCAGGGCGACGGGTTCTTTTCGCTGTTCGGCATGCTGGCACGCTACTTCCCCATCCTGCCGCTGATCGGCGCGGACACGAAGTTCCAGCCCGTCTATGTCGGCGACGTGGCCGTAGCTCTGGCCATGGCGGCCGAAGGCAAGGTGAAGGGCGGCAAAATCTACGAGCTCGGCGGCGCGGAAGTCGCGACGATGCGCGACCTGCTCAAGCGCATGCTGCACGAGACGGGGCGCAACAACCCGCTCATGCCGATTCCGATGCCGCTGGCGCAGTTCATGGGGCTATGCATGCAGTGGCTCCCCTCCCCGCTTCTGACAGCCGACCAGGTCGTCCAGCTGGGATACGACAACATCGTCTCCGACGCGGCGAAGCGGCAGAAGCGCACCCTCGCGGCCTTCGGCATCTCGCCGACGACGATGGACGCGATCCTGCCCACCTACATGTGGCGTTTCCGCAAGCACGGGCAGTTCGAGGACATCGAGGCCTAAGATCGTCAGGCAATTGATCCAATTCGCCCGACAATCCAGATTCCTGGTGGCCGCGCCGGTTAAGCGAAAAACCGGATTCCACTTTTTCGCCCGGCGCTCCAGCGGCCCGCCTCAGCCCATCAGAAACAGCGCGAGCAGGCCGCCGCCGCCCACGACGATCCGCCACCAGGCAAAGAACGCGAAGCCGTGGCGGGAGACGAAATCGAGCAGGTAACGCACGACAAGCGCCCCCGCGACGAAGGCGGTGACGAAGCCGACCAGGATGTCGAGCCCGACGGCGCCGCCCAGGATCACATCGCGATTGCCATAGAAATCGTAGACGAAGGCGCCGCCCATGATGGGCAGGGCAATGAAGAAGGTAAACTCGGCGGCCGAGCGCTTGTCCGTGCCGAACAGGAGCGAGCCGACGATCGTCGCCCCCGAGCGCGAAACGCCGGGGATGAGCGCCAGCATCTGGAAGATGCCGATGATCAGTGCCAGGTGCCAGGGATAGGTGTAGATATCGTCGTAACGCGGCTTGAGCGGCAGGCGGTCGACGATAAGCAGGATGATGCCGCCGACGAGCAGCATGGTGCAGATGGTCGCGGGGCTTTCGTAGACGACCTGCTGGATGAAGTCGTGGAAGACGACGCCGGCGAACGCGGCGGGCATCGAGGCGAGGAGCACGTTGAGCGCGAACAGCCACGCTCCCTTCTTGCCAGCAAGAGCGTCCAGCAGCAATTTCCAGAGCCGGGTGAAATAGATGGTGACGATCGCCAGGATCGCGCCGAGCTGGATGAGCACCACGAAGACCACCGGCTTGGTGAGCCCGAAGAAGTGCCCGGCGAGCAGAAGATGGCCGGTCGAGGAAACCGGCAGGAATTCGGTCAGCCCTTCGAGGATCCCGAGGATGAACGAGACAAAAAGACCTTGATCGGCGATCATCAATTCCCCTATCGAGATTGTCCGGGCGGCGGGATGCGAGCGGGCCCGGAGTTGAAGACAGGTAGATGCCCTCGCCGCTCTGGCTGCATTACGGACACGATTTTCGGCCAGACAGTGACAGCGATTCGATTCACCCCTTTGAAGGGGTAACGCTGTATCCTGATTTGCCGCACGGAGCCAGCATCGTACGAGACAAGGTCATGCCGAAACTGCTTCATCACAAGCTCGATCCCGCTTCCCGCATTGTCCGGCTGATGCTGGCCGAATACGGCGTGGAGGCCGAATATGCGGAGGCGAGCCCGTGGCTGCACAGCGCCGACCTCGCCGAGATCGACCCCGCCGCCACGGTGCCGCTGATCATCGAGGACGGGGTGCCGCCCGTCATCGGCGGGCTGGCCTGTATCCACTTCATCGAGGAGCGCTATGCGCCCGACATGGTCGCCGGGCTGGTGCCGGCCTATATCGAGGGGCGCAGCGAGATGTGGCGGCTCTACGAGTGGATCATGGGCAAGTTCAATGACGAGGTGACGCGCTATATCCTCGAAGAGAAGGTGGGCCGGCGCGAGCAGCGCTCGGGCGCGCCGGACCCCTCGGCCCTGCGCGCGGCCAAGGCCAACCTTGGCGAACACCTGCAGTACTTCACATATCTCCTGGCGACGCGCCGCTGGCTCGGAGGCGAGGAGATGACTCTGGCCGATTTCGTGCTCGCCGCGCATCTTTCGGCTCTCGATTATCTCGGCGATATCGACTGGCCGGCCACCGGGGAGACGCGGGACTGGTATGCGCGCATCAAGTCCCGCCCCGCCTTCCGCCCGCTGCTGGGTGACCGCGTGGTGGGCACGCCGGCCTCGGCAACCTATGCGGATCTCGATTTTTGACACGGAAAGACGCCGACAGCCTGACCGAATCGCCGCCCGGCATGGCACACCCCGCGCCCCGCAGGGACGCGGACAGGATCGTTGCCGAGTTGCGGAGCCGGGCCGATACGCTCGGCTTCGACGCTTTCGGGATCGCCTCGGCCGAGGAACGCCCCGAATGGGCCGCGCACCTGGACGAGGCGCTGGCGCGCGGCTGGCACGGCGACATGGAGTGGATGTCCCAGACCGCGGACCGCCGCCGCTCGCCGCAGGCGCTGTGGCCCGAGGCGCGGTCGATCATCATGCTGGGGATCAATTACGGGCCTCATAGCGACCCGATGGACCTGCTCGGTGAGCGTACCAGGGGCAACATCTCGGCCTATGCGCGCAACCGCGACTATCACGACGTCATCAAGGGGCGGCTGAAGGAGCTGGCGGGGCTGTTGGCGCGGCGCACGGGCGCGGAGGTGAAGGTGTTCGTCGACACCGCCCCGGTGATGGAGAAGCCGCTGGCCGAAGCCGCCGGGATCGGCTGGCAGGGCAAGCATACCGTGCTGGTCTCACGCCGGCATGGCTCGTGGATGTTCCTCGGCGCAATCTTTACCAGCGTCGAGCTTCCGCCCTCCGACCCGCATCCGGAAAGCTGCGGCACGTGCCGGCGCTGTCTCGACGTTTGCCCGACCGATGCCTTCCCAGGCCCGTTCCAGCTCGATGCGCGGCGGTGCCTTGCGTACCTTAACATCGAGGCGAAGGAGCAGATCCCGCGCGAGTACCGGGCGCCGATGGGCAATCGTATCTATGGGTGCGACGACTGTCTTGCGGTGTGTCCGTGGAACAAGTTCGCCAGCGAAACACACGAGGCGAAGCTGCAGGCGCGGGCCGATCTCGAAGCGCCGGACTTGTGCGATCTCGTGGAGCTCGACGAGGCGGGTTTCCGCAAGCTTTTTGCCGGCTCGCCGGTGAAGCGGCTGGGGCACACACGCTTCATACGCAACGTGCTGGTCGCGATCGGGAACAGCGGCGATATTTCCCTGCTGCCCCGCGTCGAAGGGCGGCTGAGCGATCCCGAGCCGCTGATCCGCGGCGTGGCGGTGTGGGCGTTCCGGCGACTCGCGCCGGCGGCGCGGGTTGCGGCAGCGTACGAGACGCTGATAGATGACGAACGCGATCCCGGGGTCGCAAGCGAATGGTCCGGCCCGGTGACGCCCGCACTCGACCCACAGCCCGGCACAACCTCCTAACCCCCGACAGGCATGAGCTTTTTCTTTTTCGGCATGGGATATTCCTCGCGCGCAGCGGCGCGTGCCATCCGCGACGGCTTCGGCGAGGACGTGCCCATTCACGGTACGACGCGTCATTCGGAAAGCGCCGACGCGCTCGCGCGGGAGAATGTCGTGGCGCATGTCTTCGATGGCACACAGCCGGGTGCGACCGTGTCGGACGCGCTGGCGGGCGTGACGCATGTGGTTCACTCCATCGCCCCGACCGAAGCCGGCGACGCCGTGTTCGCGCATCACCGGGACGACCTTGCGAACGCGGGGGCGCTCGAGTGGATGTGCTATTATTCGACGGTCGGGGTCTATGGCAATTTCGAGGGCCGGTGGATCGACGAGACGGCGCAATGCCGGCCGATCAATCCGCGCGGGCGCTGGCGGATCGATGCCGAAAACGCCTGGCGGGTGTTCGCCGAAGAGAAAGGCGTTCCGTTGCTGATTCTGCGGCTGGCCGGCATCTACGGACCGGGACGGTCGAGCTTCGACAAGCTGCGCAAGGGGACGGCGCGGCGGATCATCAAGCCGGGGCAGGTGTTCAACCGCATCCATGTCGACGATATCGGGCGCGTAACCGCACTTGCGGCGAAGAGGAAGCTTGCGGGCACGTTCAACCTCGCCGACGACGAACCGGCGCCGCCGCAGGACCTCATCACCCATGCCGCCGATCTAGCGGGAGTTGCACCGCCTGCCGAAGTGCCCTTTGACCAGGCGGACATGACGCCGATGGCACGGTCCTTCTACAACGACAACAAACGGGTCTCGAACGCGGCGATCAAGCAGGCTTTGGGGATCGAGTTGCTGTACCCCAACTACCGCGCCGGCCTCGGCGCGATTCACGGAGACCCCGCATGACGACGCCCCGCCCGGCCCTGCCGCCGGAACCCGTAACGCTGACAGGACGCTATTGCCGGCTGGAGCCGCTGGCACACGCGCATGCGGCGAACCTGTTCACCGCGATCGACGGGCCGGGCGCGGCGGCGCGCCATCGCTGGCTGTTCGAGGAACCACCCGCCAGCGAAGCGGAACTCGCCGCGTGGATCACGACCACGAAGGCGGAGACCGACAAGCTGTTCTTCGCGGTTGCCGACGTGGATATCGGGCGGTGCATGGGGCGGCATGCGCTGATGCGCATCGTACCGGAACACGGGGTGATCGAGATCGGCTCGATCCTGTGGGGCGACGGGCTCGCGCGCACCCGCAAGGCGACCGAGGCGTTCTATCTCACGGCATCCTACGTATTCGACACGCTCGGCTACCGCCGTTTCGAGTGGAAGTGCAACGATCTCAACGCGCCCTCGAAACGCGCCGCAACGCGGTTCGGGTTCAAATTCGAAGGGGTGTTTCGCCAGCACATGATCGTCAAGGGCGCCAACCGCGACACGGCCTGGTTCTCGATCCTCGACCACGAGTGGCCGGCGCTCAAACAGGCTTTCGAGACCTGGCTGGCGCCGGACAATTTCGGCGCAGACGGCACGGCGCTCACGCGGCTGGCTACGCCGCGTTATCCGGCAGATTGAGAACCGCATTCTCGAGCATGGCGATATCCTGATCGCGGCTGAGGCGGTGATCGCCGTCGGGGATGAGCGAGAAGGTCACCGGGTCGCGGGTGAGATGACTCAAAAGCTTGAGAGCGTGAGTCGAAGGCACGTCGGTATCCTGTCCGCCCTGCAGGATATGCACCGGGCAACCGGTGACGATGGAGCCCTTTGAGAACATGAGGTGCCGTGCACCGTCCTGGATGAGCTGTTCGGTCAGGACGTCCGGCTCGTCGGAATAATCGGAGGGCTTTTCGACCCGACCCTTGACGTTGAGGTCGTGCAGTTCCGCCGGCGAGAAGGTGAGACGCATCAGATCCTCGGTCATGTCGACGGCCGGGGCGATGAGGACGAGCCCGGCGACCCGCGACTCACCACGCTCGCGCAGGACCCTGTTCAGCAGCAAGGCGAGCCAACCGCCCATCGAGGAACCGACGACGATCTGCGGACCCTTGGTGAGGGCGAAAACGGCCAGCGCCTCCTCGAGCCAGCGGCTGATCGAGCCGTCGAGGAATTCGCCGCCCGACTCGCCGTGACCGGAATAATCGAAACGCGTGACCGCGCGTCCGTGTTTGGCGCCAAGCGCGTCAAGCGCTTCGGCCTTGGTGCCCACCATGTCGGACTTGAAGCCGCCGAGCCAGAAGGTTCCCGGATTGCCACCCTCGCGCTTCCTGATGGCGATGCGCCGTGCGTCGGCGCCGTCGCCGACCGTGATGCTTTCCTGCGTCAGGGTCACCTTATAGAGTCTCCGTGGTCGTTATTTCGCCACGTCTAGCCACGAAAAACACGGGCTGGCAACCCGGAGATCCGGCTTTTGCCAGTTGACTTTGGCCCCATCTGCCACGATTTTAGGCCCTCAGGTTCAACCCATTTTGTTGTTAACAGAAGGATCGCCAACCATTCGTCGTCCTATGAGACCGGTGCAGCCCCAGAAAGACGGGCCGCCCGCCAATGAAGATATCTCTGCGCCAGAGGTGCAGCTTATCGATGCCGAGGGAACCAACCACGGCACAGTGAAAACCGCGCAAGCCCGTGAGATGGCCGCCGAGGCCGGGCTGGATCTCGTGGCGATTTCGCCGAACGCCAAGCCGCCGGTCTGCAAGATTCTTGACCTCGGAAAATACAAATATACCGCTCAGAAGAAAGCGGCCGAGGCCCGCAAGAAGCAGAAGGTCATCGACGTCAAAGAGATCAAGATGCGCCCGAACATCGACCAGCACGACTATGATGTGAAGATGCGGGCGGTGCAGAAATTCCTCGAGGAGGGCGACAAGGTGAAGGTCACCATGCGCTTTCGCGGGCGCGAGATGGCCCACCAGGAACTCGGGCTTGAGTTGCTGAACAAGGTGCGCGATGCCATGGGGGAACTCTCCAAGGTCGAATCCAATCCGCGCGCCGAGGGCCGTCAGATGGTGATGGTGCTCGCTCCCCGCTGAGGCGGTTCAGCTGCATCCGATATTGCCGGAACAGATTGGAGAAGCAGGGCCTTCGTGCCCTGCTTTTTTATTGCCGCACATTCATCTTTGCCGTGGATTTAGTAATCATGAATAAGCGCGTTGTTAACCATTCTGCGGCAAACACATACCCCAAGGGCGCAAGTTTGAAAGACCTAATGGGGGCTTGGAGTGTTCACCAAATTCAGGAATATGAGCGTTGCCGCGCGTATCTACAGCGGCTTCGCTGCCATCGTGGGACTGCTCGCGGTGGTGGGAACGATTGCGTTTTTCGGCGTGACCACGCTAAGCGACACGTTCAACGGCTACCGCGCGGCGGCCCGGCAATCACTCGAGTTGGGCGACTACATCTACGACATCTATGACGCACGTATTTCGAGCCTCGAGTACCGGTTAAACCGGACACCCGAGAACGCGGAGGACGTGCGCGTGTGGATCGACGACGTCGCGACCTACGACCCCGAGGGTCTGGCGATGTTCGAATCCAATCCGGACGCGCTCGCTGTCATCGAGGAATCGATGAGCGACGCCAACGCCTATATGGAAGCCTTCAACGCCCTGCAGGCGGCCGAGGAGCAGCGGACCCAGGCCGCGGCGGCGCTCGGCCAGACCGGTGAAGAGCTGTCGAGCCAACTCGAGGGGATCGTCGAGACGGCGAGCAACAGCGGCAACCTCGAGGTTGCCCTGTCCGCAAGCCGCGCGCTGCAGCAGATCATGCAGTTCCAGCTTGCCGGCTCGCAGTTCCTTCAGTCCGGCGACGAAGCGCAATACCAGGAGGCGATGAGTCACGGCGAACGGGCGCAGCAGCTTCTTTCCGATCTGGAATCCAGCATCTTCACGCCGCAGCTGAGCACCGAGGTCGCCACTGCGACCGAACTGGCCGGCACGTACATGACGCAGGGCCAGCAGCTTCACGATGCGGTCGTGACGCGCAACACCATCGAATCCGAGCGGATCGACCCGGTCGGTCCAAAGATGCAGGCCGACTTCAAGGGGCTCGTCGACTCGGTCAAGGCAACCCAGGGCACGCTCGGCCCGGCGGGTGCACGCGTCGCCAGCACCACCGAATGGATGGTTGTCGGTGCCGTTGTCGTGGCGCTGCTCGCCGGCATCGGGCTCGCCATCTTCACGGGCCGCTGGCTGTCGCGGGCGATCAGCTCGATGGCCGGGACCATGCGCAAGCTGGCCGACGGCGACCTCGATCAGGAGCTTTCGGGCTCGGACGTGCGCCACGAGCTGGGACAGATGGCCCAGGCGCTCGAGGTCTTCCGCGATAACGGCAAGGCCATGCGCGAGATGGACCAGCAGAAGGAGGCCGAGCGCGAGCGCGAGGCCGCCGAGCGCCGCAACCGTGACGCCATGCAGGCCGAGGTCGGCCGGGTCGTGGCCGCGGCGGCGGAAGGCGACTTCTCCGCCCGCATCACCGACACCTACGACAACGAGGAACTCGACTCCTTCGCGCAGAGCCTGAACGAACTCATGGAGTCGGTGGAAAACGGCCTGACCGAGACGGGCCAGGTGATGTCGGCCATGGCCGACGCCGACCTGACGCGGCGCGTCAACGGCGACTACAAGGGCGCCTTCGACCGGCTCAAGCAGGACACCAACGCGATGGCCGAGCGCTTCGCCGACATCCTGGGGCAGTTGCGTACGACCTCCCGCTCGCTCAAGTCGGCGACCGGCGAGATCCTGGCGGGGGCCAACGACCTTTCCGAGCGCACGACCAAGCAGGCCGCGACCATCGAGGAAACCTCGGCGGCCATGGAGCAGCTCTCGCAAACGGTCGTGGACAACGCCAAGAAGGCCGAGGAAGCCGCCGACCGGACCGAGGCCGCCTCGCGCATGGCCGAGGAAGGCGGGACCGCGATGAAGAACGCCACGAGCGCCATGGAGCGGATCACGGCGTCCTCGGACAAGATCTCCAACATCATCGGCATGATCGACGACATCGCCTTCCAGACCAACCTGCTGGCCCTCAACGCCTCGGTCGAGGCGGCGCGGGCCGGCGAGGCCGGTCAGGGCTTCGCCGTGGTTGCCGTCGAAGTCCGCCGCCTGGCGCAGTCGGCCGCCGATGCGTCCTCGGAGGTCAAGACGCTCATCGAGCAGAGCTCGAGCGAGGTCGGCGACGGGTCGAGCCTTGTCAACGCGGCGGCGGAGAAGCTCGAGGAGATGCTGCAGGCCGTTCAGGAGAACTCCACGCTGATGCAGGCGATCTCCTCGGCCAGTCGCGAATCCTCGTCTTCGATCGAGGAGGTCACCACGGCGGTGCGCCAGCTCGACGACATGACCCAGCGCAACGCCGCCCTCGTGGAAGAAACGAACGCGGCGATCGAGCAGACCGAATCCCAGGCTGCCGATCTCGACCGGATCGTGGAGATCTTCAAGGTCGACGAAAGCGCCACGGCCCAGCTGCCCAAGGCGGCGGCGGGCGCTCCCGCAGCCGAGGCCCCGGCCCGGCCGCAAAAAGAGCAGCGCGCCAGCCCGGCGGCCAAGAAGACCTATCTGAGCCAGGGCAACGCTGCCATCGACAGCGACTGGGCCGAGTTCTAGGCCTTTCGCCCGACAGGTCATTCAAACAGGAGCGGCGGTCCCATGGGGCCGCCGCTTTTTCGTACCCTCACCCGAATTGTGTGGTGCACGTCGCCTTCGCGCCGATACACTCGCCGGGAAACCGGCACGACAAGGAGGGCTCCCGTGAAACTGATGGGGATACGATTCTGCCATGTGGGCGAGAGCAACGAGGCCGCCGCGTTGGCCGAGATGATGCGCAAGCTCGGGCTCGTGGAGCGCACGCCCGACGTGCATGCGCCCGCCGACTTCGCCGGTGCCATCTTTCCGGCCGAGGGGGAAGACTCGTGGCTCGAGATCTGGCCCGCCGGCGAGGGCATGCCGCCGGGCACGATGCTGCAGCTCGTCGTCGAGGATGCCGATGCCGTGGCGGACCGGGCCCGCATCAACGGGCTCGAGCCGCAAGGGCCGATCGATGCGCATGGCGAACGCATCTACTATCTCGCGGGGCCGGGCGGCACGCCGATCAGTTTCCAGTCGCCGCTCGCCTGACGCCTGCGCTCGACCGCCCCATCAGATTCCACGCGACACCGCATGGCGACTCGCCTATAAGGACCGGCTCCCCTGCGGCACGCTCCGGCCTCGTGCCGCCGCGTAGCGGGACGTTTCAAGGCGGAGTAAACCCGTGGTACAGGCACACAAGACGCAATCGATCGGCTGGGGCGCCGAGCTTTCAGCGACGCTGAAGCTCGCCTGGCCGCTCATCATCGCGCAGGTCGCCAGCAACCTGCTGATCGCCACCGACGTGGTGATGATGGGCTGGCTCGGCCCCGAGCACCTGGCCGCGGGCACGCTGGCGGCTGCCCTTTTGCATCCGATATTCCTGGGAGGGCTCGGCACGGCAACGGCCACCGCGCCGATGATCGCCCAGGCGATCGGCGCGCGTGAGGGGCGCAGCGTGCGGCGCACGGTCCGCCAGGGGTTCTGGGTGTCGGTCGCGCTGTTCGCCCTCATCACGCCAATCCTTTTGAGCGCGCAACCGCTCTATCTTCTCCTAGGGCAAATCCCCGAGGTCGCGGCGCGTTCGCAGAGCTATCTCAACTTCGCTCTCGGCATGGTTCTGCCGGGGTTGCTGATCATCCCGCTGCGCTCGCTGATGCAGGCCAAGGGCAGTACGACGGCAATCCTGGTGATCACATTGGTCGGCGTGGCGGTGAACGCGGCGGCGAACTACGCCCTGATGTTCGGCAATTTCGGCCTGCCGCGCCTCGAGCTCGTCGGCGCGGGCATCACCACGACGACCGCGCATGCGCTGATGTTCCTCTTGTCGCTCGTTTATGTGCTGATCCACCGGCGGTATCGGCGCTACTATATCCTGGTGCGGTTGTGGAAGCCGGACTGGCAGCGTTTCGCCGAAATCTTCCGGATCGGCTCGCCCATCGGGCTGTCCCTGACGTCGGAAGTCGGCATGTTCGGCGTTGCCGTGGTCATGATGGGGTGGCTGGGAACCGACGAGGTTGCCGCGCACGCCGTTGCAGTGCAGTGCGCCTCGCTGGCCTTCATGGTGCCGCTGGGGCTGAGCCAGGCGACGACGGTGCGCGTGGGCCTTTCGGTCGGCGCACGCACCCCCGACGGTGTGCGCAAGGCGGGCTGGACATCGCTGGGGCTGACCCTTGCCTTCATGTCGGGCACCTGTGCACTGTTCATCCTGGCGCCGGAGCCTCTCGTGGGGCTGTTCCTCGACCCGGCGCGGCCCGAGAACGCGGCGAGCCTGCGCCTTGCGGCGACGTATCTGTTCGTCGCGGCGCTGTTCCAGCTCGTCGACGGGACACAGGTCGTCATGGCCTCGGCACTGCGCGGCATGTCGGACACGCGCACGCCCATGCTCGTGGCGGTGGCCGGCTATTGGCTGGTGGGGCTGACGACCGCCTATGTCGGCGGGTTCGTGCTCGGCCTGCGCGGGGTGGGTATCTGGATGGGGCTCGCCGCCGGGCTCGCGTTCGTCGCGGTGGTCCTGACCGTGCGCTTCACGCTCCGCGAGCGGCTTGCGCTGATGGACAAGGCCCGGCGGGGTGTGGCACTGGCTCATCAGCCGGGCTGAGGCCACCCCTTGAACTGCGGACGCATTCGCCTTATACACCGCCTTTCAAACCGGGTGGGCCGGCCGAAATGGCATGCCGTGTCGACCCAATAATGCATCGGCCTCAAAGGCCAATCCAAGGAAATGCGAAATGCCGAAGATGAAGACCAAATCGGGCGCGAAAAAGCGCTTCCGCGTCAACGCGGCTGGCAAGGTCAAGTCGGGTGTCGCGGGGAAGCGCCACCGCCTGATCAGCCACAACGCCAAGTATATCCGCCAGAACCGTGGCACCAAGGTTCTCGGTGATGCCGACGCGCGCATCGCCAAGATCTACATGCCGTACGACCGCTAACGCCAGCGAAGGAGACGATATATGTCCCGCGTGAAAAGAGGCGTTACCGCACACGCCCGCCACAAGAAGGTTCTCAAGGCGGCGGAAGGCTATTACGGCCGCCGCAAGAACACCATTCGCGTCGCCCGCCAGGCGGTCGAGAAGTCCGGCCAGTACGCCTATCGCGACCGCCGCAACAAGAAGCGCAATTTCCGTGCCCTGTGGATTCAGCGCATCAACGCCGCGGTGCGCGAGCACGGCCTGACCTACGGTCGATTTATCGACGGCCTCAGCAAGGCTGAGGTGGCGGTCGACCGCAAGGTCCTGTCGGACCTGGCGATCCGCGAGCCCGAGGCATTCGCCGCGCTGGTCGCGCAGGCGAAGGCCGCGCTCGGCTATCTCGAGAACGTGGAAAAGACCACGCACGAGCGGGTTTCCGCGTAAAGAAACCCTCCTCACCAAGCTGAGGCCGAATTCAAAGCCTTGCGCTTGCCCCTCAAGGGGTGGCGCAGGGCTTTTTGCGTCTATAAAACCCTTGCCCGAAGAGATTGTTCAACACGGAAGCATCATGGCCACCTCGACTGCCGATATCGACACCCTCAGGGACGAACTGACCGCCGCCATCGACGGCGCCGCCGATACGCAGGCGCTCGAGGACGTGCGTGTGAAGGCGCTGGGCAAGAAGGGCTCGGTGTCGGCCCTTCTGGCGACGCTGGGGCAGATGTCTCCCGAGGAGCGCAAGACGGCGGGCCCCGCCATCAACGGGCTCAAGACCGAAATCGCCGAAAAGATCGAGACGCGCAAGGCCGAGCTGGAGGCCAAGGCTCTCGAGGCGCGGCTGGCGACCGAGCGCGTCGACGTCACCCTGCCCATCCGCCCCGCCCCGACGGCGCGCGGGCGCATCCATCCCGTCTCGCAGACCCTCGACGAGATCACCGCGATCTTTTCCGACATGGGCTTCTCGATCGCCGAGGGGCCGGACATCGAGACCGACTACTACAACTTCACCGCGCTCAATTTCCCCGAGGGGCATCCGGCGCGGGAGATGCACGACACGTTCTTTTTCGACGAGCGACCGGACGGCGAGCGCAAGCTGTTGCGCACGCACACCTCGCCCGTGCAGGTACGCACCATGCAGCGCAGCAACGAGAAGCTGCCCGCGGGCTGGATGACGCCGCACCAGGAGCCGCCCATCCGCATCTCGTTCGGGTCGACCGGCCCGCGGTCGTGGA
>CAZNHG010000014.1:0-23877 GCA_964572555.1 uncultured Devosiaceae bacterium
CCTGTCCTCGTCGCTCATCGCGACGTACTGGGCGGGCGCGAAGGACTCGTGCAGGGTCTCGGCGGGAGGCAGGCGGGAGCCGTCGAGCACGAGCTCCGCGATGCTGAAGCGGCGCGCACCCGTGACGGGGTAATCGAGGCTGTCTCCTCGCGCGATGGCCGCGCGATCTTCGCGGTGCAGTGGCACCCCGAATGGCGGCCCGAAACCCGCCCGCACGACATCGCCTTCTGGCACCATGTCGGCGCGCTGGTGCGCGGCGAAGCGGAGTTGAGCGCATGATCAGCGATGCCGACCTGATTGCACGCGCGGTCGCCATCGCTCCCGGAAGGCAGCTTTCGCCCACCGCCGAGGCCGGCGGCGTCGGCTCCGCGCTCGTGACCGCAACGGGAAACATTCATGTCGGCGTGTGCATCGATACCGCCTGCAGCATGGGCTATTGCGCCGAGCACAACGCCATCGGCTCCATGATCACCGCGGGCGAAAGCCACATCGCCACCATCGTCGCGGCGCGCACTCGATGAGATAAGGCCGCTCCGCCTCGTCGCAAAGAATCGCCGCCGCCTTCATCGCCGCCGACCGGGTCGGCCAGCCGCAGGAAAAATCGTGCCAGTGCGGCCCGGCCTGATGCTGGGCGAAGATGTCGACGCTCCATCCCGCGGGATAGCACCAGCTCATCAACTCGCAATGCTCCTGCGCCGCACCGCCCGCAACGCACTCGGCGCGGGCGCAGGCGATAGCGGCCTCTGCGTTCGTATCAACGCAGATGCCGCTGGACTGTTCCGCGGCCTGCACGAAGGCGATGCCGCGGACGTCGGATTGGGCCGTGGCGGGAAAGATCAGGGTAAGAACGGCGGTCAGGCAAAGGATGAAACGCAAGAGCATGGCAGCACCTCCGGGCAGCAAAGTATCCGGTGAGGCTGCCTGAAATCCGCGCGTGGCGCAAAACCGAGGCACGGCCCTTCCCCTTGAAGGAAGGGGCGTCATCACCGGAACCGGTGAGCCGCCCCACCCCTCGCGCGTGTGCTCAGTCGCTATGGGGAACCATGATCGGCTCGCCGGTGGGACCCACCTGGAAAACGATGAAACTCGCTCCCTCTTCCGCCGAGGCGGTGCGCGCCACCATCGGCTTGTCCGGCAGTTCGTAGAACGCCTCTCCGGCGGAAAACGTCGTCGGCTCACTTCCGTCGACATCGACTTCGATCGAACCACCGGTCACGTAGACAAAAACGTGCCCCGGATGGATATGGCGCTGCGTCTCCCAGCCCGCGGCCACGTCGAACACCACGATGTTGGCTTCCTTACCCTCATCGCCCGCCAATTCGCTTTTGAGCACCGCGGTTGTCGTCGCCTCTTGGGCGAGCGCGCCGATCGCGCCCGCCGCCAGCAGCGCCACGGCGGTACCCGCCGCGATCCTCGTGAACCAGATTGCCATGTTCTCCTCCTCCGTTTGTTCTTGACTTTTCGGGACTTCCGCCGAGCCCGCGCGGAGCGCGGGAGCAACCGGCCGGTCAGGACTAGAGGACAAGCAGGGGAAAGGTCTTGGCATTTTGCGAAGGAAAACTTCGCGGTCCGTGCGTGATCCACGGATCGGGGAGGTCGGCTTACCGCCCTATCCCGGCCGATAGCCCACGTCGATCCGCGCCCGGCCGCTGGCGAGGCGCGAGACGCAGGAACACATGCTGTGGTTCCCGCGCTTCTCGGCATCGGAGAAGAACACGTCGCGATGATCGATCTCGCCGTCGAGATCGACGATGTCCACCGCGCACAATCCGCACTCGCCGCGCTGGCAATCGAAGATCATGTCGACGCCGGCATCCATGAGGGCATCGAGCAACGACTGGTCGGGCCTGACCGAAACGGTCAGGTCGCGATTGACGATATCCACCTCGAAGCGGTTCTCGGCGAACTTGCCGTTGTCGCCGAACACCTCGCAGCGAAACCGGCTGACCGGGCGTCCGGCGCGTCGCCATGCCTGCTTGGCGGCTTCGAGCAGGCCGAGCGGCCCGCAGATGTAAAGCTCGCCATCCGCCGGCAGATCGGCGATGGCCGCGTCGAGATCGATGGACAGCCCCTCGTCGCCCGGGCGCAGGTCCAGCCTGTCGCCGAGGCACGCCGACAGATCGTCGATAAAGGGCATGACCGCGCGGCTCTGCCCGCCATAGACCATGCGCACATCGGCGCCGCGCGCGGCCAGGGCCCGGGCCATGCCGTAGATCGGCGTCACCCCGATGCCCCCGGCGACGAGCAGATAGGCGCCCGCGCGCCAGGACAGCTCGAACCGGTTTTCCGGCACGCTCATCTCGAGCGTGTCGCCCTCTTGCAAGTTCCAGATGAATCGCGACCCGCCCCTGCTCTGTGCGTGCAGCTTCACCGCGATGCGCAGCGTTCCCGGGGCGGCGGGCAGGCAGGTATAGGTGCGAATGGCCGGCTCGCCGTTGATCGTCACGCGCAGATTGGTGTGCGAACCCGGATCGAAGCGCGGCAGGCTTCCCTCGAGCGCGAAATCCACCATGCGGACACCGTCAGCAACGTCCTCGAGGGCGGTGACGGTGGCCCGGCGCCAGTCGGTCGATTGACGCATGGCCCCTACCCCGAAACGAGCGCCAGCGCCGGGACCCGCCGCATCAGGCTGCGGTCCATCTCGATGACGAATTCGAGATTGTGCCGGGCGAGGCGGGCATGCTCGCGCGCCAGCGCCTCGGCACGGGCGCCCTCGCGCAGCTCGATGGCGCTGACGATCATGCGGTGGTGCACCTGCCCGTTCTCCAGCGACTTGCGGAACTCGGGCACGTCCTCCTGCTGCTCCAGGAAGGCGCTGGGCGAGGCGAAAGGCAGCTGCACGGCGCGCTCGATCTCGCGCCGGATCGTCTCGCTGCCCGCAAGCCCGGCGAGCGTCTCGTGGAAATCGGCATTGAGCTCGACATAGCGGTCGAACTCCATCGCTTCGGGCCCGTTGGCCAGCGTGGTGTCCAGATCGGCGAGCAGCGCCTTGAGGGTGCGCATCTTGTTCGGCTGGGCGCCGCGCTCGGCCGCAAGGCGCGCCGCCGTTCCCTCGAGGACGCCGCGCAGTTCGATGGAATCGAACACCTCCTCGATGGTGAAGCTGCGCACGGCATAGCCGCCCGAGGGGATGATCTCGAGAAGGCCCTCCTGCTCCAGCCGGGCCAGCGCGGCGCGCAGCGGCGTGCGCGAGATGCCGAGCCGCTCGGCCACCGCGACCTCGGAGAGGCGCTCGCCGGGGCTGAACTCACCGCCCAAAACGAGGTCGCGCACGCCCAGAAGCGCCTTGAGCGACTGCGATTTCGGCTTGTGATCCATTCTCAGTCTCCTATTCGGCGGCGACCTGCCGGGCCTGTTCCTCGGCGACCATGCGGTCGATCAGCTTGCGCGCCCACATCGAGCCCGCGTCGATGTTGAGGTTATAGAACACATGGTCCGGATTGTCGTCGATCGCCTTCTGCTGGGCCTCGAGGATGATCTCGTCCTCGCGGAAGATCCCCGCGACCCCCTCCCGGATGCGGTAGGTGCGCGCCTGCTCGTGGATCGCGTAGTTGCGCGCGAACGCCCAGAAGTAGTGACAGGTCTTGTCGGTTTCCGGCGTGATGGTGTTGAGCACGAACCCGTTCACCCCCTGGCCGCGATCCCCCTCCGGCGCGCCGGTGCCGTGCGGGGCGATGCCCACATCGATCGCGATGGTCGCGGGCGCCTCGAAATTGATGATCTGCCAGCGGTCGACGTGCTCGGACTGGCCAAGCTGCTCGCCCCAGAACGGCGGCGCGTCGATATCCAGCATCCAGCGGGTGATGGTGGCCGTGGTGTCGGTGTGCGTCGCCTCGAAGGGCGCCTCGGCGACGGCGCGGTTGCCGATGGACGAGCCGTGCACGAAGGTCTCGTGAGTGAGGTCCATCAGGTTGTCGACGACCAGCCGGTAGTCGCATTTGACATGGATAGTCTTGCCGTCCGAGGCCCATTCGGGATCGTCGTTCCAGTGCAGGTCGGGCACCTTCGACGGATCGGCCAGCGCGGGATCACCCATCCACACCCAGATGAAACGGTGGCGTTCGACCACCGGATAGGACGTCACACAGGCCGAGGGATTGATGGTGTCCTGTGAGGGCATGTACACGCACCGCCCCGTCTCGTCGAATTCGAGACCGTGATAGCCGCAGATCACGTTGTCCTCGTGCAGCTCGCCCATCGACAGCGGCAGCAGGCGGTGCCAGCAGGCGTCGGCCAGGGCGACGGCGGACCCGTCGCGCTTGCGGTACATCACCACCGGCTTGTTGCAGATAGTGCGCGGCAGAAGCTCGCGCTTGAGCTCGACATCCCAAGCGGCGGCATACCAGGCGTTCAAGGGAAAGGTCTGGGTTGTCATCGGCTTCTCCTCCCCGCGACAAAGACCACGAATATGTACAGTATGTATACATTAAGGTCAAGGAAGAGCGTCCACCCTAGCAAAAACCGAACATTTGTGGTGAAAAATGGCACCTACATCTGACTGCATGTATTCTGTTCACATTGATTGTGTACATATGCCGGCAGCGCAGCCGGGCATGCGGGCCGCCGGGTGGCCGGGATGTTCAGGGTCGAACGGAAGCGCTCTAGAAGCCGAACTGGTAGGTCATCGGCATGTAGTGGAACCCCTCGCCGGTGCGGGAGACATAGCCGATGGCGGGCGGGGGCATGTGATGGCCGATGAAGGGAATCCTCTCGTCCGCGATCATGCCGAAGATGGCGTGGCGGGTCCTGGCCGCTTCGTCCTTGTCGTGGTCATACGACACGTGCCAGTCGGGCCGCTGCAGCGAGGCGACATAGTGGTTGGCGGTGTCGGCTGTCAGCATCAGCCGTGCGCCGTCGCTCTCGACGTTGAAGGCCAGGTGGCCCGGCGTATGCCCGTATGCGGCGACGGCGGTGATGCCGGGAACGACGTCGTCCCCGTCATCGATGAAGGTCGCGTTCTCGGCGAGCGGCGCCACCTTCTCGCGCACCAGGTTATGCCCCTGCTCGAGCCTGGTTCCTTCCAGATCGGACGACGTCCAGAAGTCGTACTCCTTGCTCCCCATGACGTAGCGCGCCTCGGGAAAGGCCGGCCCGTCCTTTTCCATCAGCCCGCTGATGTGATCGCCGTGCATGTGGGTCAGCACGACGATGGAGATGTCGGCAGGCGCGTAACCGGCAATAAGCAGCCGGTCGCGCAGGCGCCCCAGCCCCTGGGTCCGGCCGCCGGGGCCGAAACCGGTGTCGAACAGAATGAGATCGGTGCCCGCCTGGATGAGCGTGGGCGTGAAGGCGTGGACGTAGCGGTCCGGCGGCAGGAAGTTCTGCTCGAGCAGATCGGCCACCGCTTCCGCGGGCTGGTCGGCCCCGAAAGTGGGATGCACACCCTCGCGGCTCACCGTTCCGTCGGTAACCGTGGTCACCTCGAACGCGCCGACCGTGATCCGCCGCATGAAGGGTGCGCCCGAGATGTCGGTTCCGGCCCCGCCAACCATGTCGCCTCTCCTCCTAGAGCGCCGGGCGAAAAAGTGGAATCCGGTTTTTTCGCTTAACCGGCACGACCACTAAGAATCCCGATTTATCCCTATTGTGCCGCAACTTGGCACATACGCAAAGGGGGGCACCGCAAGGCACCCCCCTTCGAAAACCCGTGCCGCGAAGCCGCGGTTACTCGGAAACGTCGGCGAACTCTTCCTCGACGAGCGACTGCGCCGCGTCGTAGAGCATCTGGCCGTCCGGCGTATTCGCGATCCAGTTGTCGATGATCGGCTGGGCGGCTTCCTTCCAGCGTGCCGTTGCCTCTTCGTCCAGGGTGATGATGTTGTTGCCCAGATCCTGCGCAACCTTGAGGCCTTCCTCGTCGCCCTGGTCCATGGCCCGACCGAACATGGCGGCCGTCTCGATGCCCGAATTGTCGTCGATGACCTGCTTCAGGTCGTCGGGCAGGTTGTCGTAGGCGTCCTTGTTCATCGTCACGGCGAAGGTCTGGGTGTAAAGGCCGTGGTCACCCGAGAAACCGGTGTGGTTGTGAACCAGCTCGCTGGTCTTGAGGGCGGTGGTCACCTCCCACGGAATGGTGGTGCCATCGATCACGCCCTTCGACAGCGCCTCGGCAACGGCCGGAACCGGCATGCCGACGGGCTCGGCGCCCAGGCTGGTGAGCATCTCGTTGATGATGCGCGACCCGCCACGGACCTTCGTGCCCTCGAGATCGGAGAGCTGCTCGACCGGTTCGTTCATGTGGAACAGGCCCGGCCCGTGCGTGTGCACGGCGATCAGCTTGACCTCCGAGTACTCGTCCATGGCGTATTCCTCGACATAGCGCTGGAAGGCGCGCGAGGTGGCCTCGGCGCTCTTGGTCACCATGAACGGGGTTTCGAAGACCTCGGACTTGGGGAAGCGCCCCGGCGTGTAGCCGAGAACCGTCCAGATGAGATCGACCACGCCGTCGCGGGCCTGGTCGAACAGCTGCGGCGGGGCGCCGCCAAGCTGCATGGACGGATAGTGCTCGACAGCGATGCGGCCGCCGGACTCTTCCTCGACCTTGGCCGCCCACGGCTCGATGGCCTTGGCGGGGATCGTCGCCTGCGGCGGGAGCATCTGATGGAAGCGCAGCGTGACATCCTGCGCCACGGCAGACCCCGCAAACACGACGGCGGTCGCGGCGGCTCCGATCAGCGTTGCAAAGTGTTTCATGCGATATCCTCCCTTGGATAACCAATCTTCGCGATGTTCCGTCTCATCGTAAAATGAAAACGATCACCGCGCCCATAAACAAACGGATATGATTCCGTAGTGTTTCGCCCCGATATATACATATCCAGGACTGCAACGATAGCCCCGCTCACGGTGCGGAGAATCCAAAGCGGCCCCTACGTACTTGGCATCTCCTCGGGCGCCTCGGTGGGTGCGGTCCGCATATTCGACGAGCCGACAAGTCACCTGAACATCAAGCACCAGCCCGACCTGCCGGCGCTCGTCCGGCAACTCGAGCTGACGGCACTCGCGGCCCTCAACGGTCTCAATCTCGCGGCGCGATACCACGACCACCCGGTGATGCTCAACAAGGGCGAGGTTGCCACGTCGGGGCCGGGCGGCTGCACGTTCGGGAGCCGGAATACGGGATGAAATACCTGCCGTCAGGGACAGGTCGTGACCTGGTTGGAACAGGTCCCCGCCGACCAGCCGCGCACGGGCTTGTCGTCCGGAGTCGTTCCCTCGACGTCGACCCAGCCTCCACGGCAGGCGTGGAGCCGCTCGACAGTGACGGAATCAGGGCCGTACGCCACGCCGGCTATCACGGCAACGACCGTCGAGCCGGTGGACGGGCCTTCGTACAGGTTGGCGTCGTTGAGGCCGAGACCGAGGCGCGCGCCGGACACCCAGCCCGTGCCCGCAAAGACGGTCTCGGACTTCTCGGTCCACACGTAATTGATCAGCTCGGCGCCGTCGATCCGGAACCAGCCATCGCGCGATGCCGTGATCGAGACCTCGGGCGCGAATGTGTAATCCGCAACATCGATCGGCGAGGGAAGCCGGGCAATGATCGCGCTGTGCGCCGCAGGGCCGTCATGAACGGGCACGCCCTTCCGGTCCGCATCGAGCGTCCAGGCAGAGATATCGCAGGGTGTCGCTTCTTCAGGACCGGTTTCTGACGGGAAAGCGGCATTACCCCCGCATGCGGCGAGAACGACCCCGGCCCCGAGCAGTGCCCGGATTGAACGGTGGCGCATGACCTCCGGCTCCCTTTCGTTCCCACGACTGCCACGACGCGGGGCGATCCTATCAGCACACTCGCCCCGGAAGCCAGAACGCGATTCACGTTGGGGACGCTTTTGTCAACGCACGATCGGTCACGATCGGTCACGGCGGGATGCTTAGAAACCGGACGATTTGGCTGTTACGCATGTCGGCACACAAAGGAGGAAGAAAAATGGCCAATCTTGGCGAAAAATTCAGGGGTTTCCGCGCGACCAAGGGGGTACTGGTCTGGAGCTGCCTGGGCACGGCGGTCCTGACCATGGTCGTCGGCTTCACCTGGGGTGGCTGGGTCACCGGCGGCTCGGCGGAGCAAAGCGCGGAGGAAGCCGCCGAGCAGGCGGTCGCGCAACTGGCCGCAGATGTCTGCTACGACCGCTTCATGGAAGCGGTGGATGCACGCTCCAACCTCCAGGCGCTCAAGAAAGAGAGCGAATATCAGCGTGACGGCTTCATCGAGGATGGCGGCTGGACCACACTCGCCAACCGCGAAGACCCCGTAGACGGTGCCGCCGACCTGTGTGCCGACCGCCTCGCGGAAGCGGAGCTGCCGGCCGCGGCGGAAGGCGCCAATACCACGATGGCTGATGCCGACGACACCACGCCCGCCGAATCGGATCCCGCTACCGAGTCCGAGACCACAGCGAACTAGCGGCAACGCGCCCATAATTCACGGCGCCACCACTCCGGAAAGGCAGATCGGTGAAAAGCAAATGGCAAACCCGGATTATCGGCCTGTTGGTGGGCGGCGTTGCCGCTGTCCTGCTATGGGGATCGGTCAAGCTGATCTACGAGAGCACGCGGCCCGATCCGATCAACGTCGAGGCGGATAGACAGATATAAGGCATCTCGTGCCACGCGGAGGCGATTGCCTTTCCACGAAGCCGGCACCGAACTCATCCCCCGTCCTCCGCGCAACTGCCGGGCGGGCTCTGACAAGGAGCCCGCCTTTTTTGTGCACGGTCGCGGGGCCGGTGGTAACCCACCATCACGCCCGCCTGCTGAATGGAGCGCGCGACGCGGTCAGCGCGGCTGAAAGGCGGAAAGAAAGACCTGAACACTCTCACGGGCATGCTTGCGGAGCTGGTTTTTCGAGGGAAGGTCGGCATCGCCCAGCAGCATCGCGTCGTTGGTGGGGGCTCCCATGACGATCCAGTTGAAATAGGTTGCCGCCATGAGGGGATCGGGAGCGAGCAGTTCGCCTTTCTCGGCGTAGTATTCGAAGGCGTTCGCCAGCCGCTTGATGGCCCGGCCCGGCCCGTTCCGGTGAAGGGCACGCCCCAGCTCGGGAAAACGCTCGACCTCCCCGATGACGAGCCGGCGCAACTGCACAAGGCGGGGCGTGAGCACGATGAAGAGCTGTTCGGTTGCGAACTCCACAAGGAACTCCTCGAGGGGCCGGTCGTTGGGCAGATCGCCGACCCTGTCCTGATGCTCACTCGTGGCCGCGCCCGTCATCGCGGCGACCACCTCGATAAAAAGCGCTTCCTTGGACTCGAAATGGGCATAGACGGTCTGTTTCGATACGCCGGCGAGCTCGGCCACCTCGTCCATGCTGGCCCCGAGAAAACTCTTCTTGAGGAAGACCGTCTCGGCGGCGCCCAGTATCTTCTCCCGGCTGCGCCGCGTTCTCGTTTCGGCTCCTTTCGCCATGCCGATCGCCCGCCTGTTCCCGATTTCCGTCCGGCACCATGATACCCGTCATGCATTGACTTATCAAACTGGACGGTCCAGTCTAGTTAGTGTGACGAAGGAGACGCGGCCATGAGTTCTGAAACCACCATCGCGTGCGCGTGCGGATATGTTGCCTTGCAGGTCGAGGGTGCGCCCATCACCTCCACCGAGTGCCTGTGCAACAGTTGCCGGAAGGCCGGCGCCTATCTTCAATCGCTGCCCGACGCCCCGCCCGTCCTGGACGAAAAGGGCGCGACCCGCTTCGTGCTGTATCGAAAGGACCGGGTGCGCTGCACCGGCGGCGCGGACGCCTTGCGCGAATACCGCCTGTCGCCGGATGCCAAGACGCGGCGGATCGTGGCGACCTGCTGCAACAGCCCGATGTTCCTGGAGTTCACCAACGGCCACTGGCTGAGCATCTACGGCGGCAGGTGGCCCGAAGAAACCCTGCCGCCGCTCGAACTGCGCACGATGACAAACGACATGCCCGAAGGAACGGTGCTGCCCGGCGACGTGCCGAACGCCAGGACCCAATCGCTCGGGTTCTTTGCCAAGCTGTTCGGTGCCTGGGCGGCGATGGGCTTCCGCGCGCCGAAGATCACCTATGTCAATGGAGAGCTCGATGCCCGCTGACACCGACAAGATCGAGATCGAGAACTTCACCTCCCCCGGCCGCACCAACCGGGTGAACCGGCCCAAGTACGAAGCCATGCGCGAGGCGCTCCTGTCCGTCCTGCCGAAGGCGGCGCCCGGACTGACCGTGGCCGAGGCCAAGACCGCCCTCCTGCCCCTGCTGCCACAGGAGCTGTTCCCCAACGGCGAAAAGGCGGGCTGGTGGCTCAAGGCCGCCCAGCTCGACCTCGAGGCCAAGGGCATCGTCGAGCGGGAAGCCACCAAGCCGTTGCGATTGCACCGGGTGAAGTAGAGGCTTCCGGCGCTGCGCTGTCTCGCGCTGCCGTCGTGTCTTATCCACCCTCGGGGCGCTGAAGATAACGATCCCTGTAGGCCGCCGGCGTCAGCCCGCTGTGTCGCTTGAATACGCGGCGGAAGAACGCGGTGTCGTGGTAACCCACCATCACGCCCGCCTGCTGAATGGAGCGTTCGCCGTCCTCGAGCAACTGGCGCGCCGCGGCGACGCGGACGAGCTGCAGGTATTCACCCGGCAGGCGCCCCGTGGCGGCCTTGAAGCGGCGTGTGAGCGTGCGGGCGCTCATTCCCTGTTCGTGCGCCACCTCCCCGATGGGCGGGCAGTCACGAAAGTTGGCGTGAAGGTATTCCTCGACGGCACGAACCTGCCCGTCACCATGACTGCGCGCCATCGGCAGGAAGGCATAGCCCGACTGATGGGTACGCGGCATGTCGAGGATGAGCGCCTTGGAGCACTGGATGGCAATCTCGCGGCCACAGAGCCGCTCGACGAGATAAAGGCTGAGGTCGGTCGAGGCGTTGACGCCCCCGCCGCAGAAGACCCCCCGGTCCTCGGTGATGAGAAGGTCCGTGCGCCAGTCGACGTTCGGATAGCGGCGCCGGAAGGACTCGGCGACGCCCCAATGCGTGGTGGCCCGGCGACTGTCGAGCAGGTTCGCCTCGGCAAGAAAGGCGACGCCCGAACAGACCCCGGCCAGCATGGCACCCCGCTGATACCGGTCGGTCAACCACGGAAGCAGGTCACGATGCCTGTCGATCCATCGAGACGGCACAGGACCGGACGCAGAGACGAATACCAGGTCCGCCGTCTCGACATCGTGAATGCTCGCATCGGGCTGTATCTTCAACCCATAGGCACTCTCGATCGGCGCCCCGTCGATCGACGCCATCCTGACCCGGAACCGCGGTTCGGCGGGCTTGCCGCGCATTTCGTTCCACATCCGCCCCGCTGCGGTGAACACCTCGATCGGCCCTACTGCGGTCGAGGCATAGCCGTCGTTCACGAGCACGATGGCAACATCGAGCACACGTTCGGGCGCGGCGCTGCGATCCGGTTCCTCCATGACCGCGATTATCGAGGCGACAGGCGCAGATTTCCAGTGTGAGTGCACCGGTCGGCGGAATCGCCCCCTTTCAATGTCAGGAACATCGCCTTTTGTACGCGGCGGGACCGCCGCATGCTTGGCGGCAGTGCAACCAAGCAAAGGAGCAATCGAAATGGAACTCTATGTGATCCGCCGCCGCGGCGCCTGGGCGAACGAGAAGGAACTCGAGGCGGCTTCCGAGGAATCGGCCCGTATCGGCGAGGAGATGGCCGACAGGGTACGCTGGATTCGCAGCTATGCCGTCAAGGAGGAGGACGGCCGGATCGGGTCGGTGTGCATCTACGAGGCGAGCGACGCGGAGGCGATCCGCGAGCACGGCCGCCGCGTCGGCGCCTATAGCGAGGACTTCCAGCCCGTCGCGGCGACCGCCATCATGCGCGACGATCCGCGCTGAGCGAAAGGACGGGGCGCGGCCTGCCCGCCGGGTCCGCTCCGCCGCACAGACACCCTAGTAAGGCAGCCCCACATAGTTCTCCGCCAGCGACGCCGAGGCCGCGTCGGAGTGCACCAGGTAATCCAGCTCGGCTTCCTGGATCTTCTGGTTGAAGTCGGAATGGTCGGGGAAGCGGTGCAGGATCGAGGTCATCCACCAGGAGAAGCGTTCCGCCTTCCAGATGCGCTTGAGGGCCCGGTTGGAGTAGTGCTTGAGGGCCTTGTCGTCCTTGTCTCCGAGGAAGTCCTGAATGGCCTCGAAGGCGTAGTGGACGTCGCTCGCGGCGAGGTTGAGCCCCTTGGCGCCGGTGGGCGGCACGATGTGGGCGGCATCGCCGCACAGGATGAGGCGGCCGAAGTTGAGCGGCTCGGCCACGAAGGAGCGCACCGGCGCGATGGATTTCTCGATGGAGGGGCCGGTGGTGACCGCCTCGGCCACCTTCGGCGGCAGGCGGCGGCGCAGTTCGTCCCAGAATGCGTCGTCGGACCACGCCTCGACCTTGTCGGTCACCGGGCACTGCACGTAATAGCGGCTGCGCGTCGTCGAGCGCATGGAGCACAGGGCGAAGCCGCGCTTGTGATTGGCATAGATCAGTTCCTCGGCAACCGGCGGCACCTCGGCGAGAATGCCCAGCCAGCCGAAGGGATAGACGTTGTCGTATTCGTGCAGGGAGTCCTGCGGCACAGATTTGCGGCAGATGCCGTGATAGCCGTCGCACCCCGCGATTATGTCGCAGTCGATGCGGTGGGTTGTGCCGTCTTTCCGGTAGGTGACGTAAGGGGCGCCGGTGTCGAAATCGCACGGGGTGACGTCGTCCGCCTCGTAGACGGTCGTCGCGCCGATGGCCTCGCGCCCGTCCATGAGATCGCGCGTCACCTCGGTCTGGCCATAGATCATCACCGTCTTGCCGCCGGTCAGTCCCTCGAGGTCGATGCGGTGCCGGCGCCCGTCGAAGGTGAGGTCAAAACCGGTGTGGATCAGCCCCTCCTCATGCATGCGCCGGCCGCACCCGGCCTGGTCGACGAGCCCCACCGTGCCCTGCTCCAGGACGCCGGCGCGGATACGGCCGAGCACATAGTCCTTGGAGCGGCGCTCGAGAATGACGGTGTCGACGCCGGCCCCGGCCAGCAACTGCCCGAGAATGAGGCCCGCCGGACCCGAGCCGACTATGACGACCTGAGTACGCATGAAACAGCCCCCCTAGTAGAGCAAGCGCACCACGAACAGCGAGATGACGGGGAAGGCCGCCAGAAGCGCCACGCGGACGGCGTCGGAGATCACGAACGGCAGCACACCCTTGTAGGTATCCACCATGGACGTGTCCTTCGCCATGTTGTTGATGATGAACAGGTTCATGCCCACCGGTGGCGTTATCAGCCCCACCTCCACGACGATCAGCGCGAGAATGCCGAACCATAGCCCGAACTCGTCCGGCGCCACGCCGTAATCGAGCGCGGAAACGATGGGGTAGAAGATCGGGATCGTGAGAAGGATCATGGACAGCGAGTCCATGACGCATCCGAACAGCAGATAGAGCAGCAGGATGATCCCCAGGATCACCCAGGGGTTGAAGCCCTGCGAGGTCACGAACATCGCCGCTTCCTGGGGGAGCTGCGACAGCGCCAGGAACGCGTTGTAGACGTTGGCACCGTAAACGATCAGAAAGATCATCGCCGTGGTCAGCGCCGTCTCCAGAATGGCGCGCACCAGGGTGCGCGGGCCCAGCTTGCCCGAGAAGATGGCGATGATCCCCGTACCCAGCGCCCCGATGGCCGCAGCCTCGGTCGGCGTGAACCACCCGAAATAGATGCCGCCCACCACCAGGAAGAACACCACCAGTACCGGCCAGACATTGAGCAGCGCGGTGAACCGCTCGCGCATCGGCGCCGGTTCGCGCTGGCCCGCGGAATCGGGGTATAGCCGCACATAGATCGAAATGGCGATCATGTAGCCGATGGCCGCGAGAACACCCGGCACGAAGGCGGCGACGAACAGCTTGGCAATGTTCTGCTCCGTCAGGATCGCGTAGATCACCAGGATCACCGAGGGCGGAATGAGAATGCCCAGCGTGCCCCCCGCGGCGAGCGATCCGGTCGACAGCGCCCCCGAATAGCCGTAGCGGCGCAACTCGGGCAGCGCCACCTGCCCCATGGTGGCGGCGGTGGCGAGCGAGGAGCCGCAGATGGCGCCGAACCCGCCGCACGCCCCGACACCGGCCATGGCGACACCGCCGCGGCGATGCCCGATCCACGTTTCGGCCGCCTTGAACAGCGATTGCGACATGCCGCTGATGGCGGCGAACTGCCCCATCAGCAGGAAAAGCGGGATGATCGACAGCGAGTAGTCGGAGAACGTGGAATAGCTCACGTCCTTGAGCTGGGCCAGGAGCGGGGTGAACGAGCCGCGCACCAGCACATTGCCAGCCACGCCGGCGATGAGCATGGCCAGCCCGATGGGAATGCGCAGGAAGATGAGCAGAAGCAGCGCCGGGAACGACCACAGGGCGATTTCAAGAGAATTCAATACACCGCTCCCGCACCTTGCTCGCGCCGTTCACCGCGGACGAGCGCGTCGGCACTCGCCCATACGCACCAGCCCCCCACGACGATCCATGTGACCATGCCGACAAGACAGCCGGCATAGCTCCACCAGAGGGGAAACTGCAGAATGAAGGTCGTTTCGTTGTAGGCATATTTGTCGAGCAGCCCGTAGATGTGCCGCCAGGTGATCACCAGCGCGGTGACGAACAGCAGCAGGTCCGCGATGAGGTCGATGACCGCGTTGACGCGCTGCGAGAAGAAGTCGGTCAGGATGGTCACGGTCGCATGACCGCGCATGAGCTGCGTCCACGGCAGGAAGGTGCACACCACGAAGGCCATGCCGGCCTCCACGATCTCGAAATCGCCCGGAACCGGCCTGAGCCCGAATTGCAACAACGACCTGCCGGTAATGCTGACCCCGGTCATGATCGCCAGGCCGGTGAGAACGATGCCCCCCAGGATGGCGACCCAGCGGGCCAGCCACTCCACCCATTTGCCTGTCGTCGCAAGCATGTTTCGCCTCGAATCGCTGATCGGTTCCTCCCCCGGCGAACATAACGCACGGAAACAGCCTATGCGCGCGGCGCTGTATCCAGCACCACAACATTATTCGGTTCGGCCCAATTATTCTTGGAAATTTTGGTTAGGTAAATTGATGATTTCGGCCTATCCTATAACAATAGGGTTATCAGGTTAGCCGTTCATGTCCCAGCTTCGTATACGATTCCGCCATCTGCAAACATTTATCGAGGTCGCACGGCAAAAGAGCGTCAGCGCAGCGGCGGAGACGCTGCATGTCAGCCAGCCGGCGGTGACCAAGACCATCCGCGAGCTCGAGGACATCCTCGACACGCGCCTGGTGGAAAAGGACGGCCGGGGCATCCGCATCACGCGGCAGGGCGAGGTGTTCCTGCGCCACGCGGGCACCAGCGTGGCCGCCATCCGCCAGGGCATCGACTCGGTCAAGCGCGAGCTGGGCGGGCGCGGGCCGACGGTGCGCGTGGGCGCCCTGCCCACGGTCTCGGCGCGTATCATGCCGCGGGCCGTGGAATTGTTCCTCAAGGAGGAAGCCGACTCCGGCATTCGCGTGGTCACCGGCGCCAACACCGTGCTGCTCAACCAGTTGCGCGTGGGCGACCTCGACGTGGTCGTGGGGCGGCTGGCCGCGCCGGAGCTGATGCAAGGTTTCGCCTTCGAGCACCTTTATTCCGAGCAGATCGGCTTCTTCGTGCGGCGCGGGCATCCCCTGCTGACCAGCAAGAACGTCGCCTTCGACCGGATCGGGGAGTATCCCATCCTCATGCCGCCGCCCGGCTCGATCATCCGGCCCTATGTCGACCGGTTCCTGATCAGCAACGGCGTGGTGGACCTGCCGACCCAAATCGAGACGGTCTCGGACAGTTTCGGCCGCGCATTCCTGCGCCAGACCGACGCGATCTGGATCATCTCGGTGGGCGTGGTGGCCAACGAGCTGGCCGAGGGAACCTTCGCCGGACTTCCGATCGACACGACCGAGACGCAAGGCTCGGTCGGCCTGACGACACGCGCCGACGCCGCCGGTTCCCCCCAGCTCTCCATGCTGATGCAAACGATCCGAGAGGCCGCGCAGGGGCAGCGGCGGTAGGGGGCGCAGCGTCAGTATTCGATCTGCTCCTCGACGTTAGGTCGCCCTCTGGGAGTAAGATCCAAAAGTGTCCACATCGGCTCGACCGTGCCGACATGCCGAGGGTCCTGCCCCGGTTCCGACCGCAAGAATAATAGCTCAGAGGCCCAACTCAGCCGAATGCTCCCGTCAGAACTTTTGTGAAATACTGTAAGGATCGGCAACTGCTGTCCCGTCTCGTCTTCGCCGTGATAGTCGCGTTTGAAGCTGTTGTTTGCGGCGGATAGAAGTTTCAGATTGCGCCAGCCCCGGTGCGCTGCGAAGGCCGCAACCTGTTCGATCGGCGCCTTCGCCACAGCCGCAATGTTTGCTCCCAGCCCATCAACATGTGGTACCGCTCCCTCCCAGTTATCCAGCAGGGCGGCACATGAAGGGCACGGCCCCTCCTCAAGCGGCAGCTCTGCTATGGGCCCGTTGCTCGGCCCTCGCCGCTCATCACCACGGTGCCGGGGGAACATGAAATGATAGAGGATCAGAGTATCGGTGCCAGGCCGGAACAATTCAGAGAGCCGCACCTTTGCTGACACGCCTTCTGTGTCAATATGGTCGAATTCGTAGTCCTCGGGAACGATTCCGCCCGGTGGGAGAGATCGGATTTCCGCAGCCACAGCCTCCATCTCGCGCCTGAGCGCGGCTTCTCGCTGCAACAGTTTTTCGCGAGCGGCACGGTATTCCGCACTTTCATTTGGAAAAGTCACGCCCATGGGTAACTCCGCCGACAGGAACTAAATCCACTTGTAGCACGCCAGCAGCGGATGTCACTGCGAGGGTTGCAACGGATTCTGAAGTGGACGTTGGCAGCAAGCGGCGTAGATGTTCGAATTGGGCCGCGAGCCGATATTCGAAACGAGGCACTACCCATTTTTTGGCCCTTACGGGCCGACCCCCACCCTAACCCTCCCCTCAAGGGGGAGGGAATGGGCCGTGCCTAACCTCACCGCATGCGATAGGCTTACCCTGCCATGGATATGAATCAGGCATCGCAAACGAAAACGCCGCCGCCGCGAGACAACGCGGCGACGGCGAAAGCCGATGAAACCGGGCGAAGCCTCAGATCTCGCCCCAGACGTCGTTGGCGACCTCGACGCAGCGTTCGAGCTTGCGCCACTGGTCGTCTTCCGAGATGTCGTTGCCGTGCGCGGTCGACGAAAAGCCGCACTGGTGCGACAGGGCACACTGGTCGAGCGGTACGTACTGGCTGGCTTCCTCGATGCGCGTCTTGATCGAGTCGGCACTTTCCACCTGCGGCACCTTCGAGCTCATCAGGCCGAGCACGACCGTCTTGTTCTTCGGCATGTGGCGCAGCGGGGCGAAGTCGCCGGAACGCTCGTCGTCATACTCGAGGAAGAACCCGTCGATGTTCATCTCGTTGAACAGGATCTCGGCGACCGGCTCGTAGCCGCCCTGGGCGACCCAGGCGCTCTTGAAGTTGCCGCGGCACAGATGGACCGAGATGACCATGTCGTCGGGCCGGTCCTTGATGGCATCGTTGACCAGCCGGCAGTAGAGATGCGTCAGCTCGTCCGGATTGTCGCCGCGCGCGGCAGTGCGCTCGCGGATTTCGGGATCGCACAGATAGGCGAGATTGGTGTCGTCCATCTGCAGATACCTGCAGCCACGGCTGGCGAGATCGGCGATCTCCTCGCGATAGGCCGCCGTCAGATCGTCATAGAATGCCTCGAGATCGGGATAGACCTGCTCCGAGATGGCCTCGCGCCCGCCGCGGAAGTGCAGCATGGACGGCGCGGGAATGCACACCTTCGGGGTATGGCTCGACCCGACCGTCTTTTTCAGGAACTCGAAGTCCTCGCCCTGGATCGACTTGGCATGACCGATCTTGCCGTCGACATGCATGGTGGGCGGGGCGAACCCGACCTCGGTGCCGTCGTCGCGGCGGAAATGCGTCTTGAACTCGCCATAGGTGACGTTCACGCCGTCCAGCTTTTCCAGGAAGTCGACATGGAAGAAGGTGCGGCGCTGCTCGCCGTCGGTGATGCCCTTCAGGCCCACGTCCTTCTGCTTCTGCACAAGGTCCTGGATACAATCATCCTCGAGGGCGTGCAGTTCGGCCTCCGGCAGCTCGTCGCGGAAAAACTTCTCGCGCGCCTCGGCAAGGCGGGGCGGCCGCAGGTAGCTGCCGACGTGATCGGCGCGAAACGGGGGTTTTCCGTGTGGCATGATATCTCCTCTCTTGGGTGCCGGCTCGGTCCGGCTTGACGGTCTACCTAACGCGACCGGATCGCCGTGACAATGCCGCTGTATACAGTTAACCGGAAACCGGTTCTCTCTGGAGCGTTTTCAGAAGTTGAGCGGAGAAGAAAACGATCCGGTGAATCGTTTTCCCGCGAAACGGACACCACTTGTTCGGTTCGAGAACGCGACCACTGGGAACCCGGAGAACTCAGTCCCCGGACGGAGCCGCGCCACGGATACGGCCGTAGACACTGTCGATGCCGGCAAGAAACGCCTTCGTGCCGCCCTCCTTCGCAAAGACATCGAACATCTGTTCATTGAGCCCGCCCGCGGTCGAATGGGTTTCGCGCAGGTGTTCGAGGCTTTCATCGCCCCGCTCGACGCCGGTGCGGGAAAGCCCCAAGAAGACCGACGCGATATAGGCCTGCGCGTCGTCGCGGCCCACGCCCTTTTCCTCGAGCCAGCCCACAACTGCTTCCTGAATACCGAAGAAAGTGCCCATGAAGGTGCTCGAGGCGGTCACCGCATCGAATTCCCCGGCGGTTGATGTCGGGATGGCACGCCCCAGCGCGTCGAAGATCGCCGCCGCATCCGGATGGTGCGGCAGGATCGGCGTGGCGCCGATGCAGTAGGCCACGAAGGGCAGCGGCGTGGCGCGGACGATCGTGACGTCCGGCCCCGTCCATTCGCCCAGCCGCTCATGGGTGAGCGTGGCGATCAGGCTGATGACGAGTTGCCCTGACCTGAAGGTGAGCGCGGAGAGAACCTCTTCCGCGATCTGCGGACGGACGGCGAGGACCAGAATGTCGGCGGCATCCGCGATTTCCTGGTTGTCGTCGGAAACGCGCACGCGCGCGCAGCTCTCGGCGAGCATGGCCGACACATCGGCGCTGCGCCGGGAGACGATGATCTCGTCATAGCCGTATTGCGCACGGTCCAGTCCGGTGACGATGGCCTTGGAGATGTCGCCCGTTCCGATGAAACCGATCTTCATTTTACCGCTCCGCTTTGTGACAAGACAGAACCTCGCTTACAGGAACCGGGCGTAATCCGAAACCAGCAGATGCAACGGGTCCTCGTCTTCCTCGATGCCTGAGAAGCGGGAGATGCGCGGATCCTCGAAGACGTTGTCGGTGTTGTCGTCGTTCACGGTCGAGACTTCGCACACGAACACGTCGCCCCCCTCTCCCCAGAAGGCATGCCAGTGCTCGCCCGGCATCAGGGTGACGCTCTCGCCCGGAGTGAGCTTGAGCTTGTGCCCCGGCTCGAGTTCGCGCCGGATGCCGTCGGTATAAACGACGGTGCCCTTTTCGCGGTCGCATTCGCCGTTCGTGTCGCCGTAAAGCTCGATCACCAGCGTGCCGCCGCCCCGGTTGATGATGTCCTCGGCCTTGAGGTCGTGCCGGTGCATGGGCGAATACTGATCCTGGCGCGAGATCATCGCCTTCTCGGCATAGAGCATGCCCCGCCCCTTCTTGAGGTCGGCGAGATTGCCGTTGCGCACGGTGAACAGGAAAAGCCCCGTATCGAGGAAATCCCCGAGCCCGTAGTCGGTGATGTCCCAGCCGAGATTGGAGTCGATGATCGTCTTGGCGATGTCCCTGTTCGCCCTGAACTCGTCCGGCGTCCAATAGGCAAAGGGCGGCAGGATGTAGCCGAACGACCGGATGAAGTCGTCGCCTTCGCGAATGATCTCGTTGATACGGCTGCGCTTGATGGAGGCCTCGGCCATTTTTTTGTTTCCCCTACTCGAATGTCTCGGCCAGATGCCGCAGTTTGGTTTCCTTGGCAAGCTGGGCCTGCGTGATCTTCGCACCCTTGCGCGGGGTGAAGGCGAATTTGCGCGCGCGGCCGGGCAGAAGCGTGACGGCGTTGTCGGAGAACCGGCCCGGCGTATCGTGCGTTGCGGTGACGAAAAAGGCGGGCTTGTCGGTGGAAAGGGTCAGCACCGGTCCGCCGTCCGCGTTCGCCCAGCTTGCCTTCACGGTCGCGTCGGGCAGGTCATAGTACTTGTAGGCGCGCGGGAAGAAGTCGTTCTCACCCAGACGATTGCCGGCCGCATCGCGCCACTCCATGAACAGGAATTCGTCGGCGGCCAGCTTGTCGAGCCTGATCGTGCCCACGGATTTCGTCGCGTTGGGCGAGACTTTCGCGTCGCCCTCGAGCAGCGAGCGGGCCTTGCCGGCCATGTTCACGGCAAGGACCTCGAAACCGATGCCGGCCTCCTCGCCCGTATCGTTGACAGCCCGGATGGTGACGTCGCGCGGCGCGCCGCCCTCGATATCCGCGCCCCGTGAATTGGTGGTATTCCCCGACGCGGCACCGGGCACGGCGACGAGATTGACCGGGTTGAAGAAGCGCCTGGCCATGTAGTGCAGAGGCTTCCATTGCCCGCCATAGTCGAGCGAGGCCCAGGAATGCACCGGCCACGTGTCGTTGATCTGCCAATAGAGCGTGCCCATGCAGCGCGGCTTGGTCGACCGCCAGTACTCGATGGCCGTCTTGATGGCGAGACCCTGCTGCATCTGGCTGAGAAACACCATGTCCTCGAACCCCTTGGGGAAGCGGAAATAGCGGCACATGGTCTCCAGGATCCGCGCATTGCCGCCATCGTTGCGCTGATGCTGCTCCATGACCGGCGAGGACGGATTGCGGTCGCCCGGCTCGGTGAAGGTCTCGATGATGTTGGGCGAGGTGAACGACTGGAAGCCGAACTCCGAGGCAAAGCGCGGATTGACCGTGCGATAGGCCTCGAACGGTTTGGCGGAGTGCCAGACGTCCCAATAGTGCATGTCGCCGCGCGTATCGACGTGCCAGCCGTCGGAGAAATCCATGTAGCCCAGCGACGGCGAGGACGGCCAGAAGCGGCGCGTGTCCTCCTTGGCGACGACATCGGCCAGAACGTGCGACAGCCGGTCGTAGTTGGCGACATAGCGGTCGCGGTTGGCAATGGTTTCGGGATACCAGGTGAGCGAGCCGATAACCTCGTTGTCGCCGCACCAGATGGCCATCGAGGCATGATGCTGCAGGCGCCTGACCTGCTGGGTGACCTCGGTGCGCACGCTTTCCAGGAAAGCCTCGTGGCTGGGATACGGCATGCACGAGAACATGAAGTCCTGCCAGATCAGGATCCCCAGCTCGTCGCACATCTCGTAGAAGTAGTCGGGCTCGTACTGACCGCCGCCCCATACGCGGATCATGTTCATGTTGGCGGCGACGGCGCTGTCGAGGAGGTCGCGCACCACCTCCGGCGTGATGCGCGACGGGATGGCGTCGGCCGGAATCCAGTTCGCGCCCATCATGGTGATGTCGCGCCTGTTCACCCGGCACTTGAAGGTGTGATCGATCTTGTCCTTCTCGACGATCCACTCGAGCTTGCGCAGGCCCAGCCGGCGGGTCTGGGTTTCGCCGTCGAGCGTGGTCGCCAGATCATAGAGAGGCTGGGCGCCCTGCCCCGCCGGCCACCACAATTCCGGATCGCTGACGGTGATCTTGTGGGTGAAGGTGTTCTCGCCCGGCACGACCCGCTTTTTGCCGCCCACCGTCTGGCCGTCGATTTCGTGGGCGATCTCGACCTCGCCGGCAGCGAACGCGTGTACGCGGGTGGTCACGGTCAGCGCGCATTTGCCCTTCGTATGGCGCTGGTCCACCTGCACGCTGTCGAGCCGCGCGAGCTTCGAGCGGCGCAGTTTCATCGTGCCGTAAACGCCCGTCGGCATCAGGCAAATGCCCCAGTCCCATCCGGCATGGCAGGCCACTTTCCGGATGAAGTTCATGTGTACGCCTTCGAGCCCGTTGGTCTGGTAGTTCTTGGTGAAGGGCAGCGGGAACGGGTGCGCGTTCGCACGCTCCGCGGCGACATCGCGGGCGACGGCAAAGTCGATGCGCAGGACGTTCCTGCCCTTTTTCACCTTGCCGGTGACGTCGATGTCGTGCCGGACGAACATGTTGTCCACCTCGGCGATCACGGCGCCATTGAGACTGATCGTGGCGATGCAATCGACCTGCTCGAGGGTGAGCGTGAGATAGCCCCCGGTAATCGCCTGATCGGCCTGAAACGTGCCCTCTACGCTCCAGGGGGTCTTGTTGACCCACATCACGTCCTGCTCGTTGGTGCCGAAATAGGGGTCGGGAATGTCCCCCGCCGCGAGAAGCGCCGTGTGCACGTCGCCCGGCAGCGTGACCTTGCTGGCCTTGATCTTCCTGTTCGCGGGCGTCTCGAGGCGGAAAACCCCGCCCAGCTCCTGCTCGGCATAGGTGGTGACGGCCGTGCCCTCGGTCATGGGATCCTCCCGGTCGGATGGCCGGGCCGTCTCGCGCGAGGACGCCGGCAAGTGAGCAGTGAGTATGAACGATAACCTGCCGGCACGAACAGGGTTGCCCGCGCCGCGGATCGACCCGGAGGGTTCTAGTTTGGAATGCCGCGCGGTTCAACGCGCGAAACGGCCGCCGGGGTCGAAACGATTGCCGGCCTCGTATCCATGATTACGGGTTTTTCACATTTTTCCCACAGGCCGGCGGGTCCGCCGCGGCGGCGCAGGCAGGTCCGACGCACTCGGCAGGGCCATGCTGCAAAGTGCCCACAAAAACTGAGTTTTATGTTCAAAAATAGAACACAAACGCGCGTTTCTCCGGATGTCTATCAAGACAAATCAACGCTTTAGTAGGCACGTCGTACATATGCACACAATAAACGCGAGACCACTTCGGCAAGTGATGCTAGGTTGCGCGCCGGTTTGGATGGGCCCGGGAATGGCCCGCCATATCCTGTGGAACGTTGCGGCAGTCGATACGATGGTGATGCAACAGGCAATCAACTGAACATGATCAAAATGGACGCAAGCCAGCTGGAAGAGCGCGCCGAAGAAGCCGCTCAGCTGCTGACAGCGATGGCAAACAGGAAGCGGCTGATGATCCTGTGCCATCTGCTTCACAACGAGAAGAACGTCAGCGAGATCGCAGCCCTCGTCGGTCTCGCGCAGTCACCTCTTTCTCAACATCTCGCCAAGCTCCGCGCCCTCGATCTCGTGGAAACGCGGCGCGACGGCCAGGCGATCTTCTATCGCGTCGCCTCGCACGAGGTGGAACGGGTATTGGAAACCCTCTACGGCCTCTACTGCGGGCCCGACGACGCCACGCCGTAGAGCGTTTTCAGGAGTGAAGCGGAAGTGATATTGCTCCAGAGGAGCAATATCCCGCCGGACGGATACCACTTGTCCGGCTCGAGAACGCGACAATTCAATACCCTGGAGCCTCCGTTCTGATTCAATCATAACGGAAGCTCCAGGCCGCGCTGTTACTGCGCTGCCTCCACATCGAGAAACCCGCCGGACTGGCGCTCCCACAGCCGGGCATAGGCCCCGCCGCGCGCCAGCAGTTGCGCGTGGCTCCCCTGCTCGACAATCCGCCCCTCTTCCATGACGATCAGCCGGTCCATGGCGGCGATAGTCGAGAGACGATGGGCGATGGCGAGCACCGTCTTGCCCGCCATCAGGCCCTTGAGCTGCTCCTGGATGGCCGCCTCGATCTCGGAATCGAGGGCCGATGTCGCCTCGTCGAGCACCAGGATCGGCGCGTTCTTGAGCA
>CAZNHG010000015.1:0-23409 GCA_964572555.1 uncultured Devosiaceae bacterium
CCGACCACCACCTCTACGCCGCCAAGAAGGAGGGCCGCAACCGCGCCCAGTTCGACCCCTTCACCGAAAGACATGCCGCCGCCGAAGCGGACGACAGCGCGGTCGCCTAGAACGTTTCGCATTTACACTGAAACACCTGCCCAAGGTCGCCCTCCCCTGGATCAAGTCCGGGGCAGGCTCTTGATGGGGACGGTCGGGGAGGGGAGTCACACGGTCGTAATCTGGCGGCGAACCCTTTGGCCCTTCGGCGACAGGGCGCCGGCGCGGCCGCCATGCTCATGAACCCATGACGGTCTCAACCCGCCACCGCGGCCATGTCCTCGTCGCTCATCTCGAAGTTCGAATAAACGTTCTGCACGTCGTCATCGTCGTCGAGCGCGTTAAGCAGCTTCATCAGCGTGGAGCCCTTGTCGGCGTCCACCGGCGTCAGGGTTTGCGGCTTGAACACCGGCTTGACCGATTCCGCCTCGCCGAGCTGGTCCGCCAGCGCCGTCGAGACGTCGCCGATGCCCTCGAAGGTGCAATAGATCGTGTGTCCGTCCTCGTCCGAGCTCACATCGTCCGCGCCTGCCTCGATGGCCGCTTCCATGACCTCCTCGGCCGAACCGGCGGACGCCGGGTAGTAGATTTCGCCCACGCGGTCGAACATGAACACCACCGAGTTGGTCTCGCCCATCGACCCGCCGTTCTTGGAGAACGTGGCGCGGATATTCCCCGCGGTGCGGTTGCGGTTGTCGGTGAGCGCCTCGACCACGATGGCGACACCGCCGGGACCGTATCCCTCGTAGCGCACTTCCTCGTAGTTCTCGGAATCTCCCGCCGTCGCCTTGGATACGGCGCGCTCGATATTGTCCTTGGGCATGGACTGCGCCTTGGCGTTCTGGATGGCCAGGCGCAGGCGCGGGTTCATGTCCGGATCCGGCGCGCCCATCTTGGCGGCGACAGTGATTTCCTTGGACAGGCGGGAAAACAGCTTCGAGCGGGCGGCGTCCTGCCGCCCCTTGCGATGCATGATGTTCTTGAACTGTGAATGGCCGGCCATCGTGCCAACTGCCTCATCATCGGGTTGTCGTGAAGGTGCGACGCTTATATGAAACTCTTCCGCGCCCGTCAAAAGGGGACACCATGCCCGAGACCGTCATCCTGCCGCCCCTGCCGCTCACCGGCGGCTGCCAGTGCGGCGCCGTGCGCTACGCGCTCGCCGGGCCGCCGGTGGTCTTCTACATCTGCCACTGCACCGAGTGCCAGACGCAGTCGGCAAGCGCCTTCGGCGAGTCGTTCCGCATCCGCGGCGCCGATCTCACCGTAACCGGCGAGGTAAAGACCTTCACCCGCGATGCCACGTCGGGCAGCGCCGTCGCCTGCGATTTCTGCCCGGACTGCGGCACCCGGCTGTTCCACCGCCGGACGGCCTATACTGAAACCCTCAACCTCAAGGCGGGCACGCTCGACGACACGAGCTGGCTGAAACCGGCCGGACACATATGGATCTCAAGCAAGCAGCCCTGGGTAAAACTACCCGACGACGCCCTGGTCTATGAGCGCCAGCCCCGGGACAAGGATGCCGCCCTCATAGCGCGCTGGCAGGAGATGGCGCGAGGCTGATCAGAAGTCGGGCAGTGCCTCGGACAGCGACCCGCCCGTCCGCACTGGCTGGATGGAAGTGCACAGTCCCGTCGCCGCATCCGTCTCGATGGCCACGCCCGACAGCGAGGCTTCCCCGTCCGCCGGCGTGAACCGGCTATTGGCGATGCCCGTCAGGAACCGGTTGAGCGGCTCGTCCGCCTCCATGCCGATGATGCTGTCATAGTCCCCGCACATCCCCGCGTCCGACATCAGGCCCGTGCCGCCCTTCAGGACCCGGTGATCCGACGTCGGAATGTGGGTGTGCGTGCCCACGACCAGCGACACGCGCCCGTCGAGGAACTGCCCCATGGCCTGCATCTCCGAGGTTGCCTCGGCATGAAAATCGACGACGATCGCATCAGCCACCGCCCCCAGCGGACAGTCCTCGACCGCGGCCTCAATGGCGCGGAACGGGTCGTCGATGGGGTCCATGAACACGCGCCCCAGCCCCTGTATGACCAGGACCGCGTGCCCGTTACGCCCGGTTACCAGCATGGCACCGCGTCCCGGCGTCTCCGCCGGCATGTTGACCGGCCGGATCAGCATCGTCTCACGCGCGATATAGCTCAGCGCATCCCGCTGGTCCCAGGCGTGGTCCCCCAGCGTCACCGCATCGGCCCCGGCCTCGCGGATCGCCTGGAAATGCGCCTCGGTCAGCCCGCGCCCGTGGCTGGCGTTCTCGCCGTTGACGATGACGAAATCGAAAGCGTAGCGCTCGATCAGCCCGGGCAGATGCGCGGTGACCGCACGGCGCCCCGCGCGGCCCATCACGTCGCCGAGAAACAGGACTCTCATACGCTAATAGAACTTCCGCACGCCGTTCTCGGTCACGAGATAGTCGAGCAGAACGTCGTGCTCCTCGGCCGGGATGCTTTCCAGCTCCTGGGCCGCGAAGGCATAGCCGATCAGCTTGGGACTCTTGCTCATGCTGGCGATGGTGATGTCGTAGTAGGCTCGGCCATAGCCGAGCCGCATGCCCGACCGGTCGAACCCCAGAAGCGGGATGATGATCACGTCCGGCTCGTCCACAGGCGCGGTCTCGGGCGGGGCGAGGGTGCCGAACCCGGACTCGTACAGTGCTGCCCCCGGCTCCCAGCGCCGGAAGACCAGTGGCTTGCCCTGGCCCATGATCACGGGGAGGCACACCGGCTGCCCCCCGTCCATCAGGCGCGAAAGCACCGGCTTGCAATCGATCTCGTCGCGGATCGGCCAGTAGGCCGCCACGACCTGTTCCGGGCCCAGCGCGATCTCGGTGAAGAAGTGCTCGGCCGCGGCAGCAGCGGCTTCCGCCCGGATGCCAGCCCCCAGTTTCGCGCGCTGATCCACCGCCGTTTCCCGCAACCGCGCCTTGGCGTCCTCGACGAAAGTATCTGTCAAACCTGCCTGCCCCCGCTTCCGGAGCGCTTTCGGCAGAAGTGGGTCCCACTTCTGTAGTTCGAAAACGCGACCACTCGAATGGCCCGGGCGGTCGTTGCCGTGCAACGCACGCCCGGGCACGAAATTGGGTGCCGCCCTGGCCGTGGGATGTCGATCCCGGGTACCTACTTAAGTAGGTGGGCGCCGTAATGTCCAAACCCACGGGTCTGGTCAGGGACAGCTCCCTTTAGGATCGATAAGGCCCCGGGGATTCACGTTCCTGCACGCGCCGGGCAGCAAGTCTTGATATAGTGCGATACCGGCCCGCACGCCAAGCGTCAATTCATCACGAATTTTCGCCGGCGTCCGAACCGTCCGTGCCTGTGGACTCCTCGATGGCGCTCGCCGCCATCTCGATCTTGCGCGCCGCCTCCGACATGCGCTCCGCGAAGCGGGTTTCCAGCGCCTCGGTTTCCGAGGCCAGCGTCTGTCCCGCCTGGGTCACCTCGTCGAGCTGGCTGCGCAGGGATTCGAGCTGGCGCTCGACGTCCACCAGGTCGTCCATGACCGCGATGCCGGCCATCACCGTCAGGCGGTTGTCGCCGATCTCGCCGAAATCGCCCTTGAACATGCCCACATGGCGATTGAACCGCGCCGCGAGCTCGTGCAGGTGATCCTCCTGCCCGTCCTCGCAGGCCATGCGGTATTTACGGCCGTTGATTTCCACGCTGACTTCGGACATCGGATTGAACTCCCTGGTCGCCGGCGGCTATTTCGCCAGCACGGTCCTGACGGTCTCCATCGCCTCCACGAGACGCCGCGACACCTGCGCGGCGCTGTCGTCAAGGCGCTCGGCACGCTGATTGGCCCGGTCGAGCTCGGTCGCTAGCCGGCTGCGCTCGTTGGCGATCTGCTGGCGGTCCTTCTCGAGCGCGGCCACCGACCGCGACTGTTCCTGGAGCTTGGCCACGCCCGCCTCGAGCCGGGCGATCGCCCGCTCCAGCCGCTGGGCGGCGACCTCGTAGCTGTCCGCGCTGCTGGGCTCGTTCATGGTGTCCTCTCACCGCTCGGTAAAGCGATTCCGCCTTTACCACGCCACCTAAGCGCATGGCGAGGCGGCTTGGCAACTCTCATGCACGTCTCATGCACGGCTGAACGGGGTGCGCACCCTGCCCGCCGCAAGATTGACACCTCTCCCGGACCTGTTATGTCTCACCTCCGCATTCAAGCCAACACGGGGCCTGTAGATCTCCAGTTCGATCCGGGCCCTCTTTCGCGCATAGCAACAAGAAGCGGAATTTCATGACCGATCTCGCCAAACACAACGACATGGCCAATGCCATTCGGTTTCTGTCCGTGGACGCCGTCGAGACGGCCAAGAGCGGCCATCTCGGCCTGCCCCTGGGCGGCGCCGATATCGCGACCGTGCTGTTCACGCGTTTTCTGCGGTTCGATCCCAAGGCGCCGGACTGGCCCAACCGCGACCGGTTCGTTCTCTCCGCCGGCCATGCCTCAATGCTGTTGTACTCGGCGCTTTATCTTCTCGGCTACGAGGACATGACGCTCGAGGAAATCAAGAATTTCCGCCAGCTCGGCTCGAAGACCGCCGGGCACCCCGAATACGGCCACGCCTCGGGCATCGAGACGACGACCGGCCCGCTCGGCCAGGGCTTTTCTAACGCCGTGGGCATGGCCATCGCCGAGGCCAAGCTGAACGCCGAATATGGCGACGAGATCATCGACCACTACACCTATGCCCTCGCGGGCGACGGGTGCTTGATGGAGGGCATCAGCCACGAGGCCGCCGCGCTTGCCGGACATCTCAAGCTGAACAAGCTGATCGTTCTGTGGGACAACAACAACATCACCATCGACGGCTATGTCTCGCTGGCGGATTCGACCGACCAGATCGCCCGCTTCAAAGCTTATGGCTGGGAAACCATCGAGATCGACGGCGAGGACCCGGACGCCATCGCCGAGGCCATCGAGGCCGCGCAGAAAAGCAACCGCCCCAGCCTGATCGCGTGCAAGACCACGCCGGGCCGCGGCGCCCCGCGCGCGGGCCAGCCCAAGGCCCATGGCGGCCCCTACGGCGCCGACGAAGCCGAGGCGATCCGCAAGCACTTCGGCTGGGATCATCCCGCCTTCACCGTGCCCAACCAGATCATGGATGACTGGCGCCTGGCCGGAAACCGCTCGACCAAGCTGCGTACCGAGTGGGAAGGCAAGATCGCAAAGCTCGATTCCGAGACCGGCGCCGATCTCAAGCGCCGTCTCGACAAGCAGATCCCGGCCGAACTCGACAAGGCCATCGCCGCGCACAAGGCCGAGCTCGCCAAGGATCCGCAAAAGAACGCCACCCGCAAGGCATCCAACGCGGTACTCGAGATCGTCAACAAGGTCCTGCCAGAGACCGTGGGCGGCTCCGCCGACCTCAACGGCTCGAACCTGACCAAGACGTCGGATTTCGAGGACTTCACCGCCGAGAACCGCAGCGGCCGCTTCGTCAACTACGGCGTGCGCGAGCACGGCATGGTCGGCGCCCTCAACGGCATGGCGCTGCACGGAGGCCTGTTGCCCTATACCGGCGGGTTCTTCGTGTTCACCGACTATGCCCGCCCCTCGCTGCGCCTGTCGGCCATCATGGGCGTGCGGGCCATCCACGTGATGACCCACGATTCCATCGGCGTCGGCGAAGACGGCCCCACCCACCAGCCGGTCGAACATCTCGCCTCGTTCCGCGCCATGCCGAACATGGACGTGTATCGCCCCGCCGACGCCACGGAGACGGCCGAGTGCTGGCAGCTGGCGCTCAAGCGCACCGAGGGCCCGACCATTCTCGCCCTCACCCGCCAGGGCGTGGATGCCGTGCGGACCGAGTACACGGACGACAATTTGTGCGCCCGCGGCGCCTACACCCTCACTGGCGACGCCAATGCCGACGTGGTGCTGTTCGCCTCGGGCTCCGAGGTCGCCGTCGCCGTCAAGGCGCACGCCCAGCTGCGGGAAAAGGGCATTTCGGCCCGCGTCGTCTCGGTGCCCTCGCACGAGATCTTCTTCCGCCAGGATGCGGGCTATCGCAAGAAGATCATCGGATCGCCCAGGCTGCGCATCGCCATCGAGGCCGGCGTGCAGATGGGCTGGGAGCGGTTCATCGGCGAGGATGGCCTTTTCGTCGGCATGGACAGCTTCGGCGCCTCCGCGCCCGAGGGCGACCTGTTCAAGCACTTCGGCATCACCCCTGACCGCGTAGTTGAAGCCGTCACCTCGCAACTGTAAGAAGAGGTCCGCCTCACCTTACGCCGCAAAGCATTCAGGAGCATATTCATGACCGTTCGCGTTGCCATTAACGGTTTTGGCCGCATTGGCCGTAACGTTCTGCGCGCCATCGTCGAATCCGGCCGCACCGACATCGAGGTCGTCGCCCTCAACGATCTGGGCCCGGTCGAGACCAACGCCCACCTCATCCGCTATGACAGCATTCACGGCAAGTTCCCGGGCACGGTGAAGGCCAACGGCGACACCATCGACGTGGGCCACGGCCCCATGAAAGTCTACGCGGAGCGCGATCCCAAGCAGCTCCCCTGGGGCGAGCTGGGCATCGATGTGGCGCTCGAATGCACGGGCATCTTCACCGAGCGTGATAAGGCCGCCATGCATCTCGAGGCAGGTGCCAAGCGCGTACTCATCTCGGCTCCCGGCAAGGGTGCCGACAAGACTGTTGTGTATGGCGTGAACCACGAGGAACTCACCGCTGAGCACACCGTCGTCTCCAACGCCTCGTGCACAACCAACTGCCTGGCACCAGTCGCCAAGGTCCTCAAGGATGCCATCGGCATCGAGAAGGGCTATATGACGACCATCCACTCCTATACCGGCGACCAGCCCACGCTCGACACCATGCACAAGGATCTCTACCGCGCCCGCGCCGCGGCGCTGTCGATGATCCCCACCTCCACCGGTGCCGCCAAGGCGGTCGGCCTGGTGCTGCCCGAGCTCAACGGCAAGCTCGACGGTTCGTCCATCCGCGTGCCCACGCCGAACGTCTCGGTCGTCGACTTCAAGTTCGTCGCCTCGCGCGAAGTGACCGCCGAGCAGGTCAACGACGCCATCATCGCAGCCGCCGATGGCCCCCTCAAGCACATCCTGACCTATGACGACGAGGCCAAGGTGTCGGTCGACTTCAATCACGACGCCCACTCCTCGAGCTTCGCGCTGGCCCAGACCAAGGTGCTCGAGGGCAACCTCGTACGTGTCTTGGCCTGGTACGACAACGAGTGGGGCTTTTCCAACCGCATGGCCGACACCGCCGTTGCCATGGGCAAGACCACCTAGCCTCACCAGCAGCTCGAAATTTCTGGCGGGCGTCCTGCGGGGCGCCCGTTTTTTGTCTTTTGTCAGCCATTTGCCAGCCCCGGGGGTTGAGCGCGGCAGGTAATCACCGCACTCTTGAAGCTGCGGTGAATATTCCAATCCAGGCCACGCGATGGATATCACGATCTACATCGTTACCCTTGTCGGTACCGGCCTCGTTCTGGCCGCGGCCTTCACCAGCCTGATCGCCTTCAGGTTCGGAGCACCGCTGCTGCTCGTCTTCCTTCTGATCGGCATGATTGCGGGTACCGACGGCTTCGGCATCGACTTCGACAACGCCCGGCTCGCCTATTTCGTCGGCTCGCTGGCCCTTGCCATCATCCTGTTCGAATCCGGCTTCGGCACGCCCCTGCGCACCTTCCGCCAGGCCGCGGCGCCGGCGCTGACACTGGCCACCATCGGCGTGATCCTCACCGCCGCTTTCATGGGCGTGGCGGCGCATTTCCTGATCGGCCTTGGCTGGCCGCAGTCGTTCCTCATCGGCGCCATCGTCGGCTCCACCGACGCCGCCGCAGTCTTCTTCCTGCTGCGGACCGGCAATGTCGCCATCCGCGACCGGATCCGCTCGACACTCGAGATCGAGTCCGGCTCGAACGACCCCATGGCCATCTTTCTCACCCTGAGCCTTGTCACCGCCATCTCCGCGGCCGGCGAAATCGGCCCGCAGGCACTGGCGAGCGAGATCGCCGTCGGGTTCGTCCAGCAGATGGGCCTCGGCGTCGCTCTCGGACTAGCCGGCGGCTGGGCCATCACTTGGCTGGTCGGAATCTCCCCGCTCGAACGCGGGCTCGTACCCGTCTTCGTCATCGCCCTCGCCATGATGGTCTTCTCCAGCACCGGGGCGCTGGGCGGCTCGGGCTTTCTCGCCGTCTATCTTGCCGGCATCATCGCCGGCAACCGCATGAGCGCCACCGGCCCCCTGCAGCGCTTTCAGGAGGGCATGTCCTGGCTCGCCCAGATCATCATGTTCCTGGTTCTGGGACTGTTCGCCACCCCCTCGCAGTTCCCCTCGCTCATCGGTTTCGCGCTCGCCCTGGCGCTGTTCCTCATGTTCGTCGCCCGGCCCCTCGCAGTCACGCTCTGCCTGATCCCGTTCCGGTTCACCCGCGCCGAAACGGCGTTCATGTCGTGGGTGGGCCTGCGCGGCTCGGTCTCGATCCTCCTGGCCCTGACCCCGCTGATCGGCGATATCGAATCCGGCCGGACCCTGTTCAATATCGCCTTCATCATCGTCATGGTCTCCCTGCTCGTGCAGGGCTGGACCATCGTGCCGCTGGCCCGCCGGCTCGATCTCGTCGTCCCGCCACGCATGGGGCCCCTGGCCAAGCACGAACTCGATCTGCCCGGCGCCGCCAATCACGAGCTTCTTGCATATAGGGTGACGGCGGAAAGCCCCGTCGCCCAGGGCAGCCGCATCCCCCGCTGGGCCCGCCCGGCGCTGGTCGTGCGCGGCAAGCGCTCGATGAGCTTCCAGTATGCGGGGCACCTGCGCGAAGGCGACTACGTCTACATCTTCGTGCCCAACACCTATCCGCGCCTCTTGGACCGGCTGTTCGCCAGCCCGGCGGCCATCCCGGCCGGTGATATCGACTTTTTCGGCGCCTTTGCCGTCGACCCCGGCCAGTCCGCCGCCGTCCTCGACGAGACATACGATCTTGGCCTGAGCGGCGCCGAACGCAAACTCACCATCGCCCAGCTGATGATTGGGCGCCTCGGCGGGCGGGCCGAATACGCCGATCGCGTGCCCCTCGGCCCGCTCGAGCTGATCGTGCGTGACACGGACGAGAACAACGCCATCGTCTCTGTGGGGCTCGCCGTCGAAACGCACCCGGCGCCGAGCATACCGCCCTATCTCAGCTTCGCCGAGCTGACCGACCGCCTGCGCGCCGCCTACGCAGCGCGCAAGGCCAGGCGCGCACAGAACGTTTCAGACGACGCGCCGGCCGGAGGCGATGACGAGACCCCTGACGGCGATCAGGGCCCCGGCGCATCGAAAGCGTAGGACAGCCCGATCGCGGCATGATGCGTGGTCATGTCCGAGGAGAACGTTCCGGCGCCGCCATCCAGCGTCGCCTCGTTGCTCGAATAGGCGATGCGGTATTCGCCAAAGACCTTGAGATTGTCGACCACCTCGTAGCTCAGCCCCACCATGGCCTGCGCCGTCCACCCGGTAACCTGGTAGCCGAAGGTGGACGAAGGCCCGGTGAGCGAAGCCGGCGTGGTGGTGACCTCGACATGGGGGATCGTCAACCCCGCCCCCACGCCGGCATACAGATCCGTCTTGCCGCCGACCTGGAAGCGCCGCAGCCCGTTGAGGGTGAGAAGGTTCAGCCCGTCGGTGAATTCGAGCCGGTCATAGGTGCCATCCACCCCCGATCCGGGAATGTCGGCATAGGACTTGGCATGCGTGAGGTCGAGCGCCACGCCCCAGTCCGGCATCGCCTCGGGCCAGTAGGTGACACGCACGCCATAGTAGATCGGCGGATCAAACGACTTGCCGTCCCAGGTGATCGTGTCGGTGCGCGACATCGAACCGTTCGACAGTGTACCTTCGCTATCCTGCGTGGAATTGCCCCCGCCATAGGCGGATATTTCCAATTCGCCGGCTTGCGCCGCCGGCACACAAGCCATCACGAGCAGGATCAGGCCCCATCTCTTCATCATGTCACCCCCAGGCCATCGGCCAATGGAGTTTTCAGCCAGACGGTCAGCCCCTGTCAAGCTATTGCTGCGGCAAACGGGTGCGCTCGCACACGCAGCAGGTACCGGCGGGCACGTGCCCGTTGCCGCGGCCCGATCACAGATGTGGGCCGCCCTCAAACGGTCACTTGCACACCTCAGTGAGACGGTTATGTTCCACTCCAGCACTCCCGGGAGAAGATAGCGACATGACCAGTTTCCGCACACTCGACGACCTCGGCGACCTCAAGGGCAAGCGCGTGCTGGTGCGGGCCGATCTCAACGTTCCCGTTGCCGACGGCAAGGTGACCGACGCCACACGCATCGAGCGCGTCGTGCCTACCCTGCGCGACATCACCAAGGTCGGCGGCAAGGCGGTTCTGTTGTCGCACTTCGGCCGCCCCAAGGGCGAAGTGAACCCCGACATGTCGCTCAAGGTCACCGTCTCGGCCATCGAGAAGCTCGTCCATGCCGACGTGATGTTCGTCGACACCGACTGGAACGACGTTACCAGCGCCAACAAGGCTATCGAGGAGGCGCCCGAGGGCAGCGTTGTCGTTCTCGAGAATACCCGCTTTCACCCCGGCGAGGAAAAGAACGACACCGAACTGGCCCGGCGCATGGCCGAACTCGGCGACATCTATGTCAACGACGCTTTCTCCGCCGCCCATCGCGCCCACGCCTCGACCGAGGCGATTGCCCATCTCCTGCCCGCCGCTGCCGGCCGCGCCATGCAGGCCGAGATCGAGGCGCTCGAGGCGGGCCTTGGCAAGCCGCAGCGCCCGGTGATCGCCATTGTCGGCGGCGCCAAGGTCTCCACCAAGATCGATCTTCTGGAAAATCTCCTCGCCCGCGTCGACGCCCTGGTCATCGGCGGGGGCATGGCCAACACCTTCCTTTACGCCATGGGCATCGGCATCGGCAATTCGCTGTGCGAGAAGGATCTGGCGGACACCGCCAACCGTATCATGGAAAAGGCCGAAGCCGCCAAGTGCTCGATCATCCTGCCGGTCGATGCCTGCGTCGCCTGGCATTTCGAGGCCGACGCCCCGCATCGCTTCTACGGACTCGACGCCATGGACCCCGAGGGCCTGATCCTGGACGTGGGCCCCGCCTCCATCGAGCGCATCAGGGGCGCCATCGACGATGCAAGGACGCTGGTGTGGAACGGGCCGCTGGGCGCCTTCGAGATGAGCCCGTTCGACGCCGGCACCGTCAACATCGCCAAGCACGCAGCCAAACGCACGCATGACGGCAAGCTGACCTCGGTGGCCGGCGGCGGCGACACCGTGGCCGCGCTCGCCCATGCCGGAGTGAAGGACCAGTTTACCTATGTCTCCACCGCAGGCGGCGCCTTCCTCGAATGGATGGAAGGCAAGGAACTTCCGGGCATTGCCGCCCTGCACGGCTGAGACCGGCTGGCAACGATGATGTGATTGCCGGCTTTGCCGGCGTCCATTTTCTTGTCATCATTCGCGCGCAAGAGCGTCACCACTGGGACATGCATGACACCTGAGATCTTTCTCGTCGCGCCGATGACTGCAGATACCTCCGGCCTGCCCGCCCTGCTGGAAGAGGTTCTCGACGCCGCACCCGTTGCCGCGCTGCTGCTGCCCGCCGGCCCGCACGACGAGGCCGGCTACGAGGCGCTGGCGCGCGCCGTTCTGCCCGTCGTCCAGGACCGCGGCTGCGCCGTCCTGTTGGACAACACCCCTGAACTTGCGAGGAAACTCGACGCCGATGGCGTGCACATGAGCACCGGCATCAAGGCCTTCAAGCAGGCCGCCGGACTACTCAAGCCCGGCCGGATCGTGGGCGCCGGCGCCCTGCATTCGCGCCACGACGCCATGCAGAAAGGCGAGGCGGACGCCGACTATGTCTTCTTCGGCACGCTGACCGGCCCCGTCTCCGACACCGCCCGCGCCGACGCGGCCTGGTGGGCCGAGACCTTCGAGATTCCGGCCGTCTACTGCGACCCGGAAGCCCCCCTTGAGAACCTGGACACGGCCGGATGCGAGTTTGTCGGCCTGAGTGGCAACCTTTGGGACGCCCCTGAAGGCCCGGCCGCTGCCCTCGCCACCCTGGCCGGCCGTCTGGAGGCCGCACAATGAAGCGCTTCACCCGCACACTTTGCGCCGCGCTTGTCGCCGTCACGCCGGCAGCCCCCGCCCTTGCCCAGCAGCAGGGCGACGAGGCCAGCTCGATTTCCGAGGAGATATTCGGCCCCAAGGACAAGATCGACAAGGCCTACGGCGCCTTTCAGCGTGGCTACTACCTCACCGCCCTCGCCCTCGCCCTGCCGCGCGCGCAGAAGGACGATCCGGCCGCACAGACCCTGATCGCCGAGATCTACGCCAACGGCCTCGGCGTGCCGCAGAACTTCGAGCGCGCCGCGGGCTGGTACGAGCTGGCCGACAGGAACGGCGACATCAGCGCCACCTTCGAGCTGGCGCTCCTCTACCAGCAGGGCAAGGGCGTCAGCCAGGACAGGGACAGGGCCGCCGAGCTGTTCAGGAAGGCCGCCGACGCGGGCCATGCCCGTGCCAAGTACAACCTTGCCCTGCTGCATGTCGAAGGCACCCACGCGGAGCCCGACCTGGTGCGCGCCGCCGAACTGATGAAGGAAGCGGCCGCCACCGAGATGGCGCAGGCGCAATACGACTACGGCACAATGCTGATCGAGGGCGCCGGGATCGCGCCAGACGCGGCGAAGGGCGCCGACTACATCCGCAAGGCTGCCGAACAGGGGTTCGCGCCCGCCCAGGTCGACTATGCGACCATGCTCTATCTCGGCCAGGGCATCGGCAAGGATGTCGAGGGCGCCGTCCAGTGGTACAGCCGCGCCGCCAATGCCGGCAATCCCGTGGCCCAGAACCGCCTCGCCAAGCTCTACGCCGTGGGCGAGGGCGTCGAACTCGATCTCGAGACCGCCGCCATGTGGCGTGCCCTCGCCCGCCGCCAGGGCATGACCGACCCCGAACTCGACCGGCTCCTCGTCTCTATTTCTGACGATGCACTGGCCGCCGCGGAGGAGCGCGCCCGCTTCTGGCCGGGCGTACCGCCCGAGGAAACGGCGTCAGTAAATCCTTGAACAAAGCTCCGTTCTGGGGCACAAGCGCGCCGACACCAAGGTTCCGGCCCCGTACGCGGGCCGGTGACAGCGAAAAGTTCGGTTCATGAAGATCAACGGCAACGAAATCCGCCCCTCCAACGTCATCGAGCACCAGGGGCGCCTGTGGGTGGCGGTCAAGGTCAACCACGTCAAGCCCGGCAAGGGGGGCGCCTACGCCCAGGTCGAGCTGCGCGATGTCGTCAGCGGCACCAAGCTCAACGAGCGCTTCCGCTCCGCCCAGACAATCGAGCGCGTGCGCCTCGAGCAGAAGGAATTCCAGTTCCTTTACGCGCAGGGCGAAGATCTGGTGTTCATGGACCTCGAATCCTACGAGCAGCTTACCCTTGACACCGAGTTCGTGGGCCAGCGCGCCGATTTCCTCCAGGACGGCATGTCCGTTACCGTCGAGATGCACGAGGGACGCGCCCTGGGCATCTCCCTGCCCCAGCAGGTCACCCTCTCGGTCAGGGAGACCGAGCCCGTCGTGAAGGGGCAGACCGCCGCCAACTCTTACAAGCCCGCCGTTCTCGAAAACGGCGTGAAGGTCATGGTCCCGCCCTTCGTCAACGAGGGCGAGAAGATCGTCGTCGACACCGAGGAAGTCGCGTATCTGCGACGCGCCGAGTAGACCCCCATGGCCCGCACGGCGCTTCTCAACATCATGGTGCAGGCCGCCCAGAAGGCCGGGCGCTCACTCACCCGCGACTTCGGCGAGGTCGAGAACCTGCAGGTCTCGCGCAAGGGGCCGGGCGATTTCGTCTCCGCCGCCGACAAGCGTTCGGAAAGAATCATCTATGACGAGCTGATCAAGGCGCGCCCGACCTATTCCTTCCTTCTCGAGGAAACCGGCACGGTCAAGGGCACGGACGGCCAGCACCGTTGGATCGTCGATCCGCTCGACGGCACGACCAATTTCCTGCACTCCATCCCGCTCTTCGCGGTGTCGATCGCTCTCGAGCGCAATGGCGAGATGGTCGCATCGGTGATCTACAATCCCATCGCCGAGGAACTCTACACTGCCGAAAGGGGCGGCGGCGCCTGGATGAACAACCGCCGCCTGCGTGTTGCGGGCCGCCGGCACCTGGCCGACGCGGTGCTGTGTACCGGCATCAAGACGACCGGAACCGCCGACGACACGCGCACCCTCAGGCAGGTCAGCGCCATCAACCCGGCCTGCGCCGGTATTCGTCGCACCGGATCGCCCTGCACTGATCTCGCCTGGACGGCGGCGGGCCGGTTCGACGGCTTCTGGGAAGCGCGGCTCGCGCCCTGGGACATCGCCTCGGGGAGCCTGATGATCCGCGAGGCCGGCGGCTTCGTGACCGACTATTCGGGCGGCAGGACCTCGCTTGAAAGCGGCGAGGTCGTCGCCGGCAACGAGGCCATACAGTCCGCGCTCCTCAAGGCGCTCAAAGCGGTCAAGTGACGGTGACCACAGCTAACTGGACCGCATAGTCTGCAAGCCATTGTCACGTCTAAATGGTCTGACTAGTCTTGCGCGGGCTGATATCCGGGAGAAGTTCTAGGCGCCATGTCCGACCGCTACGATCCGTACCATCTTGCGAGCCCCACGGTTTATCTGGTCAAGATGATCGTCTTTCTGATCCTGGTCGGACTGCTCGGGGGCATCCTGTCGCCGCAGCTGCTCGACGCGTTCTGGTCGAACCCGTTCATCAACGGCCTGATCATCTTCGTGTTGCTGGTCGGCATCCTGTTGAGCTTCAGGCAGGTGATCCGCCTCTTCCCCGAGGTACGCTGGGTCAACTCGCTCCAGGATGGCGAGCCGGACTCCAACATCAAACCACCCGTTCTGCTCGCGCCGGTGGCCGGCATCATGCGGGACCGGCTGGGCGAGGCGGTCATCACGCCCCAGGTGATGCGCTCGATCCTTGATTCCGTGGGGTTCCGGCTCGACGAAGCCAAGGAAACCTCGCGCTATCTCACCGGCCTTCTGGTCTTCCTCGGCCTTCTGGGCACCTTCTACGGCCTTTTGCAGACCGTGGGGTCGGTCTCGACCGTCATCCAGGGTCTCGACGTTACCGCCGGGGACGCGGGCGATCTGTTCGGCACGCTGCAGGAGGGTTTGCAGGCGCCGCTGAGCGGCATGGGCACCGCCTTCTCGTCCTCGCTGTTCGGCCTCACCGGCTCACTGATCCTGGGATTTCTCGACTTGCAGACCGGGCAGTCTCAAAATGCCTTCTACACCGACCTCGAGGACTGGATGGCCTCGATGACCGAACTCGATCATCCCATGACCGCTATGCAGGCCTCGAACCTGGGCGTGTCGGGACAGGAGATGCAGGCCATGCTCGAGCAGCTGGGCACCACCATGCAGAGCTCGAACTCGTCGCAGAACGCCATCCGCGCCATGGCCGAACTCGCGCGCGGCATCGACGGGCTGGTCAAGCACATGCGGGCCGAGCAGGACGACCTACGTCAGTACATCACCGAGCAGAGCGAGACCAACAGGAAGCTGCGCGAGCTCATCGAAGCCATGCTGCGCGAGGATGGCAACAACGACCGGAACCAGCATCATTAGGGTCAGTACCCGGAGTGAGTTGACAAAATGGCCATGTCCCTGAGCCGTCGCCGCGACGCCGACCGCCAGAACTACTGGCCGGGTTTCGTGGACGCCTTGGCGAGCCTGCTGCTCGTCATCATGTTCCTTCTGTCGATGTTCGTTCTCGCCCAGTTCTTCCTGGGTCAGGAAATCCTGGGCAAGGACACCGCCCTGTCGCGCCTCAACTCGCGCATTGCCGAACTCAGCGAACTCCTCCAGCTCGAACGCGCCAACAACGACGACCTCGAGTCCCGTATCGCGACCCTGAGCGCGACGCTGTCCGGCGTCGAGGAGGAGCGCGACGACCTCGAAAGCCAGCTTGCCGGCGTGGGCGGCGGTCTCGACACCAGGGATCAACGCATCGCCGCCCTCAACGAGGAACTGACGGAGCAGGAGGAGATTTCCGAGGAGGCGCAGGCCCAGGTGGCGCTTCTCAACCAGCAGCTCTCCGCCCTGCGCTCGCAGATCGCCGCGCTCGAGCAGGCGCTCGAGGCCTCCGAGGCGCGCGATGCCGAATCCCGTACGCGCATCGCCGATCTGGGGCGCCGGCTGAACCTCGCCCTCGCCCAGCGTGTGCAGGACCTGTCACGCTACCGCTCCGACTTCTTCGGCCGCCTGCGCGAAATCCTCGCCGGCCGCTCCGACGTGCGCGTCGTCGGCGACCGCTTCGTGTTCCAGTCCGAGGTGCTGTTCGATGCGGGCGAGGCACAGATATCGGAGGAAGGCCGCGAGGAGATCACCAAGCTCGCCGACGCCATCCTCCAGCTCGAGCAGGAAATCCCGCCCGAGATCGACTGGGTACTGCGCATAGACGGGCACACCGACAAGCGCCCGATCTCGACTCCCCGATTCCCCTCGAACTGGGAGCTTTCGGCGGCCCGCGCCATTTCGGTGGCTAAACTGCTGGTCGATCAGGGCGTCTCCCCCAACCGGCTCGTTGCCGCCGGTTTCGGCGAATTCAGTCCCATCGATCCGGGTGACACCCCCGAGGCCTACCGGCGCAACCGCCGCATCGAGTTCAAGCTGACACAGGCCTGAAGGCCGAAAGACGGCGCGACAGGGGCTCCCCTTGCCGCGCCGCAATGAAACTCGCGCAAGAACAGTTCGGTCAAACCGCTTCTTCCAGCCGGAACTGCAGCCGCGCCAGTTCGGCATAGCGTCCGTCCTTGGCGACCAGTTCGTCGTGCGTGCCCGCATCGATCCGCGCGCCCTCCTCCATCACGATGATACGGTCGGCATCGCGGATCGTCGCCAGCCGGTGGGCGATGACGATGGAGGTCCGCCCCTTCATCAGCCGCTCCAGCGCCTCCTGCACCAGACGCTCGCTGTGCGCGTCGAGGGCGCTCGTCGCCTCGTCGAGCAGCAGGATCGGTGCGTCCTTGAGAAGCGCCCGCGCGATGGCGAGACGCTGCCGCTGCCCACCCGAGAGCATGATGCCGCGCTCGCCCACGATGGTGTCGTAGCCGTTCGGCAGGTTGAGGACGAACTCGTCCACCAGCGCCGCCTCGGCGGCCGCCTTCACCTCGGCGTCGCTCGCCTCCGGCTTGCCGAAGCGGATGTTCTCGGCGATCGTGCCCGCGAAGATCATCGACTCCTGCTCGACATACGCGAAGCGCTGACGCAGGTCCTGCGGCGTCACGTCCCGGATGTCGCACCCGTCCACCGAGATCGAGCCGGAAACCGGGTCATAGAAGCGCTGCAGCAGCGCGAACACGGTGGACTTGCCTGCCCCTGACGGCCCGACGAGCGCGACCGTTTCGCCCGGCGCCACCTCGAAGCTGAGATCGTTCAGAACGACCTCGTTATCGCGCGCCTGATAGGCGAAACTCACATTCGCGAAGGCGACGGTACCGACCGGCGGTTCGGGCATGGCCTTGGCGTTGGCCGGAGCCGGCAGGCCGGGCTTGGTATCGAGTATCTCGATCAGGCGCTCGGTCGAACCGGCCACCGTGTAGAGCGTCCCCCAGACCTCGGAGAGGTTGGTCAGCGAGCCCGACGCCAGAAGGGCGAACGCAAGGAACTGTGTGAGCTGGCCCGCCGTCACCGTCCCCGCGAACACGGCCTGTGCGCCCCACCACACCAGAAAGACCAGACCCGAGGCGCCAATGAAGATCACCACCGAGACGAGCAGGGAGCGCATGACCAGCCGGCGCTTTTCCGCGAGATAGCTTTGCTCGGACCACATGCCGAAATAGCGCGACTGCTCGACCTCCTGAACGAAGGCCTTGATCGTGCGGATGGCGCCAAGCGATTCCGTCGCCATCGCCGAGATATCGGCCAGCGCGTCCTGGGTGCGCCGCGACATCTTCTTCAGCTTTTGCGCCAGGAACACGATGGGAATGATGATCAGGGGTGCCAGCACTACCACGATGAGCGCGAGCTGCCAGGCGGTGAGGAACATCATCACCACCGCGCCGACGATCATCAGCAGCGAGCGCAGGGCAACCGAGGCGCTCGAGCCCACGGCGGTGCGGATCACCGCGACATCGGTATTGAGCCGGGACGTCAGCTCGCCCACCCGGTTCATGTCGAAAAAGCTGGCGTCGAGGGTGAGCAGGTGGTCGAACACCGCCTTGCGCAGGTCGGTAAGGACCCGAACGCCGATAATGGAGATGAAATAGAACCGCGCGCCGCTCGCGATACCCAGGACCAGGGCCACGCCGAGTATCACGATGCCGTACTCGGTGACCTTGTCGAGATTCTGCTCGACGAACCCCTCGTCGACGACTCCGCCAAGCACGGCGGGAATGGTCAGGGACGCGCCCGTGGCCACGAACAGGAACACCAGCGTCAGCGTCAGGCGCAAGGGATAGGCGGTAATGAACGGCAGGAGCCGGCGCAGCGGCCGCAGGTCCTTCCTGGCGGCCTCGGTTTCCTTCAGGGCCTGCGGACCGGTGGGTGTTTCGTCCTGCTCGGCAGTCGTGTCTGCGGTCTGCTCGCTCATGCTTGGCGCACCCGTTGGAAAAAGCTCCCTTACATAGGCACGCGCGCGTTCGCCTGCAACAGCCGTCCTGTCGCACCGCAAACCGGCGCGGGTGCACTTGCGGTTTGCCGATTGTTTCTATACAAAGCGCGCCAACCAGTCGTGATGCAGTTTCCCGGGCGCTGTGGCGCCCGTTTGATTTGACGGTGATGCCATGAAAAAGGATACCCATCCGGACTATCACACCATCAAGGTGGTGATGACCGACGGCACGGAATACGAGACCCGTTCGACCTACGGCAGCGAGGGCGAAACCCTCAAGCTGGAAATCGATCCCAAGACCCATCCGGCCTGGACCGGTGGCTCGGGGCACCTGGTCGACCGCGGCGGCCGCGTCTCGCGGTTCAAGGAAAAGTTCAAGGGCATTGTGGGCTAAAACGGCCCACGCGCCTGACGAATACAAGCCCGGCCCCTGCGGCCGGGCTTTTTCGTGGGCGACTGCGTGACCCGGCCTAAAGCGCCGAGCCTCCGGCCTTGCCGCCGAAAGCGGACTGCAGCCGCGCCAGCTGGTCGGCAACGCCGCCTTCGCGTTCGACGGGCGGCTCTTCCGAGAGATGGCCGCGTTCCATCTTGTCGAATTGCATGACGCGCTCGAACAACCGGTCGCCCTTGGCGATATAGTCGACCAGCGTTTCCGGCAGCTCGTCCCATCCCGGGCCTCCGCGTTCCTCGGGCGTGGCGGAAAAGCGCACCTTCTCCTTTTCCGAACGCGCGTTCTCGGGCGAAATCTCGCCCTCGTTCGCCGCCCGCTGCAGCAACAGCCACGAGGCGAGCTGCATCAAGCGCGTCGTCAGGCGCATGGATTCGGTGGCGTAGACGAACGAGGCCTCGCGCGGCAGGTCACGGCTGTCCTCGCGCCCCTGCCCGTCGAGATAGGCCGCAACTTCCTCGATCAGCGTCATGCCTTCGCGATAGAGCGCATCGAACCCGCCCGAAGCGATGAACCTGGGGCCCATTGCGACCGCGTCGGCCTTGTCCTGTGTTTCGTCCACGGAAAGCACCCGCCTGAATTCGTGTGAGGGTTGAACGGCCTGCATCATAGGCGCTCGCGCGTGCGCCGTCACCTATTGGACACAAGACATGTTTCGACAGGCTTAATAGGCCGCGCTCCCGGAGCCGGACAAGAAAAAAGAGCCGTCGAAACGGCTCTCGAAAGTTAACAGGGAGGCGTCAAACAGAGGGAGAAACCGCTCTGTGGTATCCAGCATCGGCTGGATAATGAGAAGTTACCCGAAAGCTCTTAATCGAAGGTTAACGAGACTCGATTTCTTAACCACACCGCTTCACGCGTCATGAACCAGAAACGCCGCATGCCCGTGGCGGCATGCGGCGTTCACAACGTTTATTCGGCGATTTCAGCGCTCTGCGGGATCCGATCAGCTAGAACTTGAACACCGCATCCGCCGCCGACCGGGTCTCGCTTTTCTGCGTGATTGCCTGGCGCAATCGCTCGATTTCACCTTCGAGGACGGCAATGCGCTCCTGCAGCTCGTCGATCGACAGGGAATCGAGTGCCATGCCCACCTCGTGGGCTGCCGGTTTTCGTAGGTTTTCGTCTTCGTCCATCACCATTTCCTCCGCGGCGCGATAATGAAACGCACGCGACGCGCACGCAAGCGGGGGGCGCGGCGCGCACTGCCCCAGATCGCGATTGCGAAACACGCGTGCAATCATTATAAGGAGGGGAAATTCCCCCTCAGCATCGTGCCAGGAGGCGGGGCGGGCCGGACGAACACCGGGCCGCACCATGAGGAGACTATTATCATGGCCACACAACTCTTGATGCCGAAGGCCACCGCCGTTTGGCTCGTCGACAATACCGCGCTGACCTTCGATCAGATTGCCGCGTTCTGCGCCTTGCATCCGCTCGAGGTGCAGGGCATTGCCGACGGCGACGTCGCCGGCGGTATCATGGGCGTCAATCCGATCAACAACGGCCAGCTCACCCGCGAGGAAATCGCCAAGGCCGAGGCCGATTCGAGCTATCGCCTCAAGCTCGCCGACCCCAAGGTCCGCGTCGCCGAGACCAAGCGCAAGGGCCCGCGCTACACCCCGATCTCGCGCCGTAACGAACGCCCAGGCGCCATCAAGTGGCTGGTGCGCAACCATCCCGAGCTCAAGGACGCGCAGATCATGCGCCTTGTCGGAACCACCAAGACCACCATCGAGGCGGTGCGTGAAGGCACGCACTGGAACTCGGCCAACCTGACCGCCATGGACCCGGTGACCCTGGGCCTGTGTTCGCAGGTCGATCTCGACATGGAAGTCAAGAAGGCCGCCCGCGGCGGGACTCCCACGCCCGACGAGGCCGAGGGCACCATGCTTCTGACGGCCGAGGAAGCCCTGTCGAGCGCCGCCCGCGGCCTGGAGGACACGGACGAAAGCGCGTCCGAGCAGCCCGCGGCGAGCGAGGACTCCTCCGGCCAGGACGAGTCGTCGGACTATCGCGATGACGAATACGATGCGGATTCGGTCTTCGCCAAGCTCAAGTCGACCCGCACCGACAAGGACGACGAAGAAGACCATTGATCGGCGCGCGGCTTCGCCCCATCATTCTGGAGCGCCGGGCGAAAAAGTGGTATCCGGTTTTTCGCTTGACCGGCGCGACCACTAAGAATCTGGATTGTCGGTCGATTTGGATTAATCGCCCGACGATTTAGGGAATGATTTGGCGGATCACGCCGCGCCCATCGCCTGCTCCGCCGGCGGTGCCTGAAAGGGAAGCCGCCGCGCGCTCGTCTTCTTGTGCGAGACAGCAGAACCGGTTCCGGCGCGCGCAGGCGTCTGTCATGCGCTGTGCCGCCGCGAAACCGGAGCCGTCCTGAATGGAGACGAACCTGCTGCTCGCCATATTCGTGCTTCTGGCGGTCACCGTCGCATTGGTGCCGCTGGCCAAGGCAGCCGGTTTCGGAACCATTCTGGGATATCTCGCCGCGGGCGTGCTGATCGGCCCCTACGGCCTCGGTCTCGTCCGCGACACCGAAACCATCCGCCACATCTCCGAATTCGGCGTGGTGCTGATGCTCTTTCTCATCGGGCTGGAGCTGCAGCCGCGCGAACTCTGGCGCATGCGCAACAAGGTCGCGGGCCTGGGGCTCACCCAGTACGCCGGCACCGCCGCCATCATCGGCACCGGCGCCTGGGCGCTTGGCATGAACTGGCAGACCGCCACGATCGTCGGCCTGGCCCTGTCCATGTCCTCCACCGCGATCGCGCTGCAGTCCATCGCCACCCGCGGCATCATGACGACCGATACCGGGCGCGGCAGCCTTGCCATCCTGCTCGTGCAGGACGTCGCGGTCATCCCCGTCCTCGCTGCTATTCCGCTTCTGGCAACCGGCGCATTCGGCGCCGCCGCCGACGCTGAGCATGCCGTCGCCGCCGATTGGCTGACGGCACTGCAGATCATCGGCGCATTCGCCTTCACCATCATTGCCGGACGCACCCTCGTCCGTCCCCTGATGCGCTTCGTGGCCGTCACGGGCGTGCGCGAGGGTTTCTTCGCCCTGGGGCTGACCATCGTCGTCGGCACGGCGCTGCTGATGCAGTCCCTCGGCCTGTCGCCCGCGCTCGGCGCGTTCCTGGGCGGCGTGCTGCTCGCGGACAGCGAGTACCGCCACGAGCTCGAAAGCACGCTCGCCCCCTTCCAGGGGCTACTGCTCGGCCTGTTCTTTATCTCCGTGGGGACGTCGATGGCCTTCTCGGTCCTGGCCGCACAGCCCGTCACCATCATCGGCATGGTCCTCGGCCTCGTGGCCATCAAGGCGCTCGTTCTCTTTGCGCTGACCGGCATCTTCCGCATGCATTTGGGCGACCGCATCCTGCTCGCGTTCATGCTTTCGCAGATCGGCGAGTTCGCCTTCGTCATCCTCCAGTTCGCCCGCAGCACGGGCGGCATTGGCGGGACGACGCTCGAGATGCTCACAATGGTGGTCGCCCTGTCGATGGCGGTCACGCCGATCCTTCTGTTCGTGTTCGACAAGTTCGTCGCCCCGCGCCTCCACCGCGGGGAAACCGAGCGTGCCCCGGACAATATCGACGCCCGCAACAAGGTGATCGTTCTCGGTTACGGACGTTTCGGCCAGATCGTCACCCGGCTGTTGAGCGCACAGGGGTTCGAGATGACGCTGATCGACGACGATCCGGCCCAGATCGAACTCGTCAAGCGTTACGGCGCCAAGGTGTTCTATGGCGACGGGCGCGACATCGAGCTGCTGCACGCCGCCGGCGCCGCCGATGCCGAGCTGATCGTTGTCGCCGTTGCCGGTTCCGAGCGCATACTCGAGATCGCCAAGCTGGTCCGCCGGCACTTTCCCCACGTCAAGGTCGCGGCCCGTGCCATCGACCGTTCGCACGCCCACGACCTGATGGACGCCGATATCGGAATATGGGAGCGCGAGACCTTCCGCGGCGCCCTTTCCCTGGGGACCAAGGCGCTCGTCGCGCTGGGCTACTCCCAAAGCCGCGCCACCCGCCTCGCCAACGCTTTCGAGAAACACGACATGCGCATTCTCGAGGAGTCCCGCGCCCTGCGCGGCGACGACGAGGCCTATGTCGGCTTCCTGCGGCGCTCCACCGAACTGCTCGACGAAGTGCTGCGCGCCGATCGCGGCGAACAGCCCGACAATGACGGCGCCCCGCAGAAGCAGGCCGAAGCCGCCGAATCGGACGCGGTTGACAACGACGCGCTGTCACGCTCTGAGTAGCGCCTCACTCCAG